>ONDV01000012.1 GCA_900316665.1 uncultured Lachnospiraceae bacterium | reverse complement strand
AGCGTTCATCCTGAGCCAGGATCGAACTCTCATGTTCTTATTCATCCCAGGCTTTTGGTTGAAGCTTGCTTCATCCTTATCCTGTTCATTTACTGTTTTTTAAGGCTTGTTCGTCTTAATTAATTCAAATGAATCTTTCAAGGTTGTTTCACTGTTCAGTTATCAAGGTTCTTAACTCTTGACGCTTAAGCTTTAGCTTTTTGCGTCAGCCAGATTATATTATCAAATCCGTTCTCTCTTGTCAAGAACTTTTTTGATTATTTTTTCTGACCTACGGAGAAGGAGGGATTTGAACCCTCGCGCCGCTGTTAACGACCTGCACCCTTTCCAGGGGTGTCCCTTCAGCCATCTTGGGTACTTCTCCAGATGCCTTACCGTATGGCTTAATTCTTTAATTGAATCCGCGGTCTTTCGCGAACGCAAGTAATAATATATAGCATACCATCAGAAATTGCAAGCACTTTTTCAGTTTTTTGTAAATTTTTTTATGAAAACACATGACCTGTCCGGATTTCCTCCGGACAGGTCATTAAATCTATTGCTTTATTCGTCTTTATTCCCGTCAGATAAGCCCGATGGTTTTCAGAATACCTCTTGCATCAGCTGCGCCCAGCATCCTCAAGTGCCTCTCATCCGAAAGGAAATTGCCTCTGTCACCGCTGTTACTAAGATAGCAATGCTCCACTATCACAGCAGGCATGCCCTTTTCTTTCGCATGGCGAAGAATTGCGTAATAGTCAGCAACCGATCCGTCAGGATAATTTTCATCACCGGACCATCTCTCGACAAGTCCGTTTCCTGATGATGTGGGGATCCCGATTCCATTCAACTCATTCAATATATTCCTGCCTATCTCCATGCTCTTTTGATGGACATTATTTACATTGTAATTAGTATGCTGAACCATGATTGCCGCGCCATGGGTTCCGCTGCTTGAAGCCGCATTAAGATGAAGACTGACAAGATATGCTGCCTTTTGCCTTGCAGCATAGTCTACTCTCCATTTCAGGCATATCGTGGAGCTGTTGGTGCCGATGGGACAGCTCGATTTTGACCTTGTCATATATACAGGTACGCCGTATCGTTCCAGTTCTTCCTTGCAGTACTGAGCAATCTTCAAAGTCAATTCTTCTTCATGAAGACCGCCGCCATGCGCTCCGGGTTTTGCTGAATCATGTCCGGGATCCAGGACTATTACCTTCTGTGTTGCTTTATCTATAAATGCCCTTGCCGTGCTGCCGGGAGCCGCGCAGCCCTTTATCACAAGACTTATCCTTATTCCGGTTACCGGGCTTCCAAAGCCCTTTGTTCCTGCATTAGCTCCGTTTGCAGCCCATCCAAGCCAGCCGAAACCTTCGGAATAAACTGAATAATAGACATCAAAGAGACTTGACAGATGTCCTGTCAGTTTTATTGATACAGCTTCAGTATTATTCTGACCCGGCTTTCCGTCGGCGTTCGGAGATGCCGTCCATGCAGATTCCCAGCCTACGTTTGATATATGAGATCTATACTCTACGCTTCCTGCTGCCGTGCCGTAACCACATGACACCTTGAGTCCCTGAATAGGATTCCCGGTGGTTCCTTTTCCTGCCACTGCGCCATTTGCCGCATCACCTGTCCATGATGACGTATTCTTGTCATAAACGGAATATGTGATATTCGGCTGCAGAAAGGCATCAGCCGTGCTGCCGGGAGCGGCATCTGATTTATCGGAAAGGACTATCTGGAGAGCCTGCACATGCAGACTGAAGCCGGTAGTTCCTGCCGGATTTCCATTTGATGTCCAGCCAAGCCAGCCGAGATTTGCAACATGGACACGGTACCAGATGTTATATCTCTCCGCCATGTCCCCGGTCAGATTGATCTTTACGGCTTCCACACCGAGGCCTCTGCCAGTAGTGCCGCTTGTCTGCCCGTCTGCCACAGAATTCTTTTCCCATCCTATATTTGAGATATGAGCACTGTACTGAATGCTTCCTGTGGTGTCAGGATTATCAAGGCTGAGCCTGAGCGCCTCGACCTGCAGTCCTCTTCCTGTGGTTCCGCAGACATCTCCTTCGCCCACACCGGACATCCAGCCAATGTTCTGCACATGAGCTTTTGCAGATATCATCTGATGGACAAAGGGTCTTGCCGTGCTGCCGGGAGCAGGCTGACCTTTTGCTATAAGCCTTATCTCTATTGCCTCCAGCCTGAGTCCGTGCCCTGCGGTACCTGCCGACCTTCCATTTGACGCCCAGCCGAGCCAGCCGAAATTCTCAGCATGTACCCTGTAATAAATGTCATACTTCTCAGATATTTCGCCTGTCAGATGTATCTGAAGCGCTTCAACCCTCAGAGACTTCCCGTCCGTGCCAGATTCAGCTCCGTCAGCTACCTCACTCTGCCAGCCTATGTTCTGCACATGGGCTCTGTAAACAACGCTTCCGGCTATAGATGAATTCAGCCTTATCTTTACAGCTTCCATGCGAAGAGACTTTCCTGTGGTACCTGCATCGACTCCATCAGCCACCTCACTCTGCCAGCCTATGTTCTGCACATGGGCGTTATAAACGACAGACGGCTTTGGTCCGTCATAGAGAACCGGAGCGTTCGCAGTCTGAACTTTTCTTTCCGTTCCGGTCCCTGCCGCAGATTCACCATCAGTCTTTTCGTCTGTTGTATTAGTCTTCTCGTCATCCGATACTGCATCATCGGACTTTTTTGAATTCGCATCATCATTTTTTGTTTCAGCTGACACATCCGTGCTGTCATCCGTCTTTACTGTCTGTGTCTCGCTGCCGGATGCATCATCAGCCTTTATCTCATCGCTCTCCTGTGCTTCATAATCTTGACCTCCGGAATTTATCCCTTCGGCATACACCGGAAATGATGCTGATAAGGCCGACAGCGAAAACACTGCAGCAAATATCAGGCTTTTGATCTTTCGTCCTTTTCTCTTCCTGAACAACCTTCATTCCTCCCTAGAAGCTTCTGTCCAAATCTACCGCGCCGTTGATTCCGGGAACCGAACCCTTGCTGCTGTACTGCCACATTTTTGCCTCAGGGATCCTGACCGATGATGCGCCATAATCAGCTACCCATATATATGCGTCATGGATCGAAGACAAATCGACCCGTTTTGTCAGCCAGTAATAATACGAATATACACCGGCCATATAACCGCTTTCATTTACCTTGTCAACAAAGGCCTGGATCATCTCTGTCCTGGTCTCGTTTGAAAGGCCCTTCTGTGATTCGTCTTCCTGATCAATAAATATGGGGAAGTCGGTTCCGCCGGCCTGCCTTACTAGAGCTATGGTTCTCTCGGCTTCTTCTATCGCCTGCTCTTTTGTAGTGGCCGTTGAATAACAGTATACACCAACCTGGACATTATTGAGCTTGGCTCCGCGCATGTTGTCAAAGAAATACTTGTCGGTACCGGATGTACCGTTCTTGTGGGAATTTGCCCTTATTATCGCGAATTTCGCATAAGAAGCAGCTTTGCTCCAGTCGATCTTGCCCTGATAACTCGATACATCTATCCCTTCTCCTGTTCTCATCGGAGTATAAAAGGTATTGATTATATCTCCCGGTGCGTCCTTGCCTTTATATATGAGCCTTGCCTGGATAGCCTCCACACGAAGAGACAAACCCCGGCTTCCACAGTTGGCTCCGTTTTTCGCCCAGCCTGTCCAGCCCTTGTCCTGTATATGACATCTGTAGTAAATATCATAAGTATCCGCCAGCTGACCGGTAAGTCTCATGGAAATAGCTTCCACGCGAAGCGATCTGCCGGTTGTACCGGCAATGGCACCGTCGCCTGTCCAATCCTGCCAGCCCACATTCTCCACATGAGCCCTGTACTGAACAGAACCTGAAAGACTTGTGCCGGTCTTTACCGCTCTGAAAGCCTCTACCCTAAGTCCCTTACCGGTAGTGCCGGAAATAATTCCATCTTTCTCATATCCCGTCCAGCCTATATTCTGCACATGAGTCTCATAAGAAATATGCGCCATCTCTCCGGTAATGCTTGAGATCGACAGCCCGTCTGAAGCCGGCTTTACGGGAGTTCCTTTGATTTTCAGGACGATCTCAATTCCGTCTATCGGAAATCCCAGCTCATCACTTCCGCTGATCTGACCGTCAGTTGTCCAGTTCAGCCATCCGTAATTCTTAAGATAAGTTCTGTAATAAATATCATAAAGAGACGCTGCATTTCCGTTAAGGCTTATCTTTACCGCCTCAATGCCTTTGCTCTTTCCGGTAGTGCCTGACGTCACTCCGTTTGAAACCGCTCCCTGCCATCCGCTTCCGGCCACAAGAGTGCTGTACTGAAGAGTCACTGACGGATCCGGAGATGTTATTTTTAATGCTTCTATCTGATTGTCATTGCCGGCATTTCCTGCCGCATTTCCGTCAGCCTTAGCATCACGCCAGCCGACATCAGATTCATGTACAGAGTATCTTATTTCAGGTCCGTTTCCCAGCTCTGTGGCTGAAATGATTCCTGTGTTTCCGGGAGCCGGACTGCCTTTTTGCACCAGAAGGGCGCGGAATGATGTGATCTTGAGCGACTGTCCTTCAGAGCCTGAAGCCTCTCCGTTTTTGGCCCAGTTCAGCCAGCCCGCGTTTTCTACATAAGAAGAGTAATAAAGATCATACTTGTCGGCAGCTTCTCCATAAAGTTCCATCTTCATCGACTCAAGCCTCAAGCCCTGTCCCGTAGTGCCTGCGGCATCGCCGTTATATTTCCAGTCCTGCCATCCCACGTTTTGTACATAAGATCTGTATCTGATCCCGGAATTTCCAGCATTGTTAATAAGGACATTAAAGGCCTCAAGCCTCGTGACCCCATCCGTCCCGGATACGGCTCCGTCACCGGTTTCCGATGACCATCCTATGTTACTGTAATGACCGTTGTATGATAAAGAAACAGAAGTCGGGTCTACGTTATCCATCACGGCAGCTATCTGAAAAGAGCCGGGATTTGCCGGAGCAGCCTGCCCTTTTTGAACGAGCTTTACCATTACAGCCTCTACTCTCAGGCTTTTCCCTGCAGAGCCTGCGGTTTGTCCATTCCTTGCCCAGTTGAGCCAGCCATAGTTCTCCACATGAGCTGAATAATACACATCATATTTGGACGCGTCTTTTCCCGTAAGTTCCATCCTCAGTGCCTCTACGCGAAGTGATTTCCCTGAGGTTCCTGCAGTTTCCCCGTTACTTACCCAGTTCTGCCAGCCTATATTCTGCACATGAGCCCTGTAGCGGATCCCAAGATCATTATCTCCGGCGATCCGGATCTTCATAGCCTCGACTCTCAGCGACTGCCCTGTAGTCCCGGCAATGGCGCCATTACTCACATCGCTCTGCCAGCCGATGTTCTGCACGTGCCCCGAATAAATAACGGAAGGCAGATCGTCAGCCTTTACATTTGCCTTTTGTGAAAAAAAGATCACCGGCAGCATCATTACCGTCAAAAGCAAAAATAAAATTTTTTTCATCATATATCCTCACCATAAAAAACAAAGCCTGTCTGTAAAAATACCATACAGACAGGCTTCAGGCAAATTTAATTTTTAATTCTTACAAGGAGTCATCCCTCATAAAATACTTTTGCATTCGACGGGTTAAGATTAGTTCCCTTCGGCACAAGCTTTACCTCCAGTCCCTCGAGTCTTAAAGCCTTACCTTCGGAACCGCATTTAGCGCCGTTTTTAGCCCAGCCTGTCCAGCCGATATTCTGAACATGTGTCCTGTAATATACATTGTAATGCTCCGCCATCTCACCCGTCAGATCAATGGTAACAGCTTCCAGGCGAAGAGATTTTCCCTGGGTTCCTGCCATCGCATCATTTTTTACCGGCTCCTGCCAGCCGATGTTCTCGACATGAGTCTTATAAACAATGTCGCCTTTATATTCCTGATCCTCAAGCTTTATTTTAAGTCCTTCAAGACGGAGAGAGCGTCCTGTGGTTCCGGCAAGTTCACCGTCTTTTACATAATCCTGCCAGCCGATGTTCTGCACATGAGTCTTATAAGAAACGAGAGGATAATAATTTCCGTCCTGCGCTCCGGGTAATTTCTGTGGCATCGGCTTGTACGGCTTTTGCGTCTGTTCTTTCGGTAAAAGCAATATACTGATAGCCTCAAGCCTGTATGAATAACCTGCCGTACCGGACGCCTCGCCGTTCTTTGCCCAGTTCAGCCAGCCGAGATTCTGGGCATGCACACAATAGAAAATATTATATTTATCAGCTATTTCTCCAGTCAGCCTGATTTTTATAGCTTCAAGGCGAAGCGACTGGCCTGTGGTGCCGGTAAGTTCACCGTTTTTCTTCCAGTCCTGCCAGCCTATATTTTGAATATGGGTACTGTACTCAATACCGCCCTTAAGATCTCCGGTATCAAGCTTTATATTCATGGCCTCCAGGCGAAGTGACTTACCTATGGTGCCGGCGAAGTCGCCATCACTCACATAGTCCTGCCATCCTTTATTCTCCACATGAGTCCTGTATTTTACATGCGGTTCATTCTCAGGCTGTGTATCTGGTTCTGTATCCGGCTGCTTGCCAGGTTCTGTATCGGTATTTGTGTCCGGCTGCTTGCCAGGTTCTGTATCGGTATTTGTATCCGGCTGCTTGCCAGGTTCTGTATCAGTATTTGTGTCCGGCTGCTTGCCAGGTTCTGTATCAGTATTTGTGTCCGGCTGCTTGCCAGGTTCTGTATCGGTCTTTGTATCATGATCTGTGTCGCCCTTTGGATTTTCCGGTATTGCAGTAGTCGGATCATATGTTCCGCTTACACACTGAGGACGGTTGAATGTTTTATCCCATATTTCCTTGCACTTATGTGAGTCCTTGTTCTGCTCAGCATCGATCTTCTGTAGTTCTTCATCACTTATATTGAAGCATTGGTAGCTCACGGTATCACTCTTACTGCCAATACCAATAGGGATAGGGTCATCCCACGTGACATCGACCGCATACCATTTTCCGTCAAGTCTTACTTCGACCCATTTATGACTTTCGCTTGTCACGGCAATAGTCTCTATACCGACTTTATTGCAAAGTGCCTGAAAAGCTGAAGCATATCCTGCGCAGACGCTCTTGCGGTCAATCAGCGCCGAGTCCATCTTCTGCTCATCCAGGCCTTTAGAGACTGTATCATACTCGGTATTATTCACTATATAATCGTGTATATACTTTTCCTTATCATAGGCGGTCTTTTCCTTTTTAGCAACTGATGTGATCTCAGTGATTTTCTTTTTCAGCTTCTCCTTCATAGCTAAACGGTCTGTGCCTTTTTTATATTTATCTATAATGCTGAAATGGATCACGCCACTTGTATCATTTTCTTTGTAATAAGATACCGTGACCCCCCACATGAAGAAATACTGGGGATGATCTTCTTCAAAACAGACAGCGATATTCATCGCTTCTTCCTTCGTCATCCCGGAATATTTTGCATCTCCGTCATAGATTCCAAGTTTTTCGTCATATCTTTTAAAATCACCGTCATATGCCATCAGCGCCGCAGCCTCCCGCTCCATATTTTCATATAAAGTTTTGGCATTGCCCGTAAGCTGACTCCCATAATAAGACGACGACATCGTTGACCAGAAATTATCGGTCGAAAGTCCGTCATGAAGGACAGGCGAACTTTTCGCATACTGGTCTTCCTCTATTGGCACCACTTTTACGGAAGGTTTTATATAACCTCCCAGCTGCGCCCTGTCGATAGTGTAGTTCTCCTCCGTATCATTTCCATAAGTGGCAGCGTTTGCGCTCAGCGGAAATACTGCTGATGTGGCAATGACAGAGAATGTAAGAAGCGATGTAATCAGAGCGCCTCTTATCTTTTGAAAAGCTTTCCTCATTCATAAACCTCCGTTTAATATCCTTTCGGGGCTCTCATACATGCCCCGAACTCATTTGACCTGTAAAAGATTATACAATAAAAAGCTCCGCTGAACAATCAGCAGAGCTTTTTTAGATAAGCGGAGAGGATGGGATTCGAACCCATGTGGCGTTGCCGCCAAACGGTTTTCAAGACCGCCTCGTTATGACCGCTTCGATACCTCTCCAAAGCACGCTCATAATAATAACCATTTAACTTCCGCTTGTCAACCTGTTTTTCAATATCATCCTTCCGATTTCGAGATCTTCAGGCGTAGTGATCTTAATATTGGTATATTCTCCCATTACAAGCTTTACTTTAGAACACCCTGAAAGTTCCACGACCATGGCGTCGTCGGTTATCTTCTCAGACGGCATCCCGCCTGTTTTTTCATATCCTTCTAAAAGCAGATCTTTTTCAAAGCCCTGCGGCGTCTGTATTTCCCAGAGCGTTGACCGATCAGGAGTGGATGTGACATATCCGTCACTGTCAGCCACCTTTATTGTATTTTTCTCAGGCACCGCGGCAGCTGCTGCCTTGAAAGCAACTGCCGCATCCATCATTCTTTTTATCAATTCGCCTGTGACAAAAGCTCTGGCGCTGTCATGAATAAGGACATGATCCGACTTTGCCGCCTTTATTCCATTTAATACAGAGCCTGCTCTGGTATCCTGTCCCGCAGCAATTGAATGCACCTTATCAAAGCCGAATCTGCAGACGATCTCTTTCAGAGCATATTCTTCGTCGCCGCTCGGAACTACCAGCACTATCTCATCCACCGGGCTTTCCTGAAATGCCTTGAGAGAATAATAAAGCACCGGTTTCCCTTCAAGCGGCATATACTGCTTGGGAAGAGCCGAATGCATTCTGCTGCCGCTTCCGGCAGCAAGGACTATTGCAGAAAATGACATGGCTTATCACCTCTCTCCAAGCTTCAGGTTCGGAATAGCGTTCAAGTCCCAGCCTGAAACATTCCCTTTTTTGAAATCATAATAAGCCGCCGCTCCTATCATGGCGCCGTTGTCTGTACAGAGGATCGGAGCCGGGCATGAAAAACGCACACCTCTTTTTTTACAGGCTTCCTCCATGGCACTTCTGAAAGCTCCGTTCGACGCCACGCCGCCCGCAATGGCAAATGTGTCTCCGCCGAATTCATCCAATGCCATCATGGCATGTCCGACCAGAGTAGATACTACAGAATGCTGAAAAGAAGCGGCCACATCTGCATCGTTTACCTTCTCGCCCTTCATCTCGCACATATTGAGATAATTAAGAACTGCGGACTTCAGACCGCTGAAGCTGAAGTCATAGGGATGATCACTGACCTTGCCCTGCGGAAAATCGATAGCGAAGGGATCGCCCTCTTTTGCCTTTTTCTCGATCTTAGGACCACCCGGATAACCTAACCCTATGGCGCGGGCCACCTTGTCGAATGCCTCTCCGGCAGCATCATCTACAGTCCTTCCCAGAATGTCATAAGCTCCGTAATCTCTTACACGAACCAGATGGGTATGCCCGCCCGAAACCACAAGACATAGAAAAGGAGGAGTCAGATCCTTATTCTCTATATAATTTGCGCTGATATGACCTTCTATATGGTGGACTCCTATCAGGGGCAGATGCCGACCGTAGGCGAGTGCCTTTGCAAAAGAAGTCCCGACGAGAAGAGGTCCCACAAGACCCGGTCCGTAAGTCACGCCGACAGCGTCTATATCATCAAGAGAACATCCTGCATCACTCAGACTTTTTCTGACCACAAATGAGATTCGTTCTATATGCTTTCTCGAAGCGATCTCAGGAACCACTCCACCGTACAATGTGTGTATGGGTATCTGCGTCGATATGACATTGGAGAGGACAAGCCTGCCGTCCTGAACCACGGCAGCTGCTGTCTCGTCACACGAACTTTCAATTCCAAGTATTTTCATTTCAGAAATTTCCTAATTAAAATCAAACTCATCACCGTTTATTTTACGCCATGTAAGGATCTTCCATCTGTTTTCAGACTTCCTTAAGCAGAATTCTTCGAAAGACTTCTCGTAATTCTTGCCGTTTTTCACATAATAATAAGCTGTAACATAAGCCACATCATCACCGTTTACCGTCGCATATCTGACATCATTCGAACTGCACTCATCAGTCGTAATGATAAGCGCTTTTCTCTTGTTCCAGTCACGGACATCAGCCTTTACGCTTTCATGATAAGAATCAATGGGATTCTTGTCGAGAAGCTCGCTGTCAAAAAGCAGGCGGGTCTTATCGGAAAGTTTTTCTATCTGCCTGTCAGAATGCTTTTCAGAATAATATTCCGAAATTATCCTGTTGTACCTCTTAACTACGCCCCTTGGCGTCTCAGGATAATTCTTCTTCAGATCATATGAAACGATCTTTTCATATTCCGTCAGCTTCTTCTTATCATCTCCCGAATTCCGGCGGTTCGAAAGATAATAATAATAGCCGAGAATCAGTGCCGCCAGAATCACGCCGACTATAATGAGCCTTATTGCCTTCTTCATCAGCCGTCCTCCTCAAAATCAAGTTCCAGAATGCGACCGTCTTTTCCAAGTTCGCATCTGGGAAAGATTTCCTTAACCTTATCAATATATTTTTTAGGCGATGCAAGTGACGGCGAAAAATGAGTAAGCCACATCCGCTTCGGATCAGCCTGCCTGCCGAGCTCGGCTGCCTCATAGAAAGTCATGTGCTTGTACTGCCTGGCCTTTGCAGCCTTGGCGGGATCGCCGTACATTCCCTCACATATAAAAAGATCCGAGCCATAAGCCTCCTCAGCAATTACGGGAACCGGTCTGGTATCCGTGCAATATGTGACCTTTATGCCCTTTCTTTCAGGTCCCATCACCATATCCGGCGTAAATACCTTGCCGTCAAAAGTTACCGTATTCCCTTTCTGCAGAGGATTCCAGAGCTTAAGCGGAATATTTTTTTCCTTTGCCCTCTCTGTATCAAACCTGCCCTGCCGCCTTATGCTTACGGAATAACCATAGCATATCACATTATGTTTTACTCTGAATGCTCTTATATCATATCCGTTCAGACTTATATCAAAAAAAGGCTCCCGGATCTCAGTTACATTTACCTCAAACGGCAGCTCCGGAGTGATAACGCATAGCGATTCCACTACGTGTCTCGTACCCGCAGGACCTATTATTTTTACCGGTTCCGTCCTGTCTGCGTTCGCAATCGACAGAAGGAGACCGGGAAGACCGCTTATATGATCAGCGTGCAGATGGGTTATTATTATTGCGTCAATGGGTTTCGGACTCCACCCGCACTTTTTCATGGCTATCTGCGTACCCTCGCCACAATCAATAAGAATGCTGGAGCCGTTATATCTCAGCATCAGGCTCGTAAGCCACCTGTTTGGAAGCGGCATCATTCCTGCCGTTCCAAGTAGACATACATCAAGCATTCAGTTCATCCCTCCATGTCATTACAAACGCATCCTCTCTTGGAAAAGAATAAAAATCCCTGCGTTTTCCTGCTGTTATAAATCCCTCATCTTTATAGAGGGTAATAGCGGCGGCATTTGATTCTCTGACTTCAAGCGCTATCGTCACTATACCATTTTCTCTTGCAAACCGCTTCATTTCTTTTATTAAAGCGTGCCCTATTCCTAAGCCCCTGTATCCTTTTTCCACGGCAACAGTCATAAGTTCCCCATCGCCCGGCGTAAAATAAAGTACGAGATATCCTGCCGGAGAGCCTTCAGACTTCCCTTCTCTATCATTATAAAATGCCGCAAATATTCTCGCTGTATCAAGAGCAAAGGCATCTTTAAATCCTTCATATGACCAGGGCTCTGAGAAGGACTCTGATTCGATTCTGGCAATCTTTTCAAGATCACTCATTTCTGCAGTTCTTACCCTGATCCCTGTCATGCCCCGCCGTTTTTCTTTTTCCTTTCACGCTCTGCCTGTGTCTCGCGGAGATATTCAGGTCTGAATTCATCTCCTCCCAAAGCCTTTCCTTCCTTTGCCAGTACCAGCCCCAAAGACGCCAGAGTACCCGCTCTCTGAAGTCTTTCATGAATGGGAGCGAAAGCAAAAGGCACCTTCAGATGCTCTTTGATGTAACCGGAAAAGACAGGCACTCCGTCGCCAAGGAAAGTGACATTTTCTCCCCTCTCATTCAGATCATCAATTATCTCATCTATAGTGACTGCGCACTGAGACCTTACGGTATCCATTACAATAATTCCATCTTCCGAATGGAAAGAATATATGCCTGTATATGTCTGACCTCTTCTGGCATCAAGCACGGGGCAAACATATCCTTCCGCACCTGCCATATTCCAGGCGATCGAATCCACCGTAGGCACAGGCACTATCATCTTGTCCCAGGCAAATGCCAGGCCCTTGGCTGTAGCTGATCCGATGCGAAGTCCCGTAAAGGAACCCGGTCCCGATGAAACAGCTATATAATCCACTGTTGAGAGGTCCTCTCCTGTGAGATGCGCAAGCTCATCTATCATGGGCAGCAAAGTCTTTGAATGTGTCAGATCCGTATTGGCGGTATATTCACCGATGATTCTGTCATCAGACGCTATAGCTGCCGACGCTACAAGCCCCGACGACTCTATTGCAAGTATCTTCATAATTTATTTTTTTCCGGCCTTTCTATAGTGATCCTTCTGAAATCAAAACCGCTTTCAAGATCCTTTTCGATAGTGACCCAGACCGTCTCCGGCGGCAGCATGTCGCTGATCAGCTCAGCCCATTCGATAAGCGAAAGCCCGCCATTCGACAGGTAATCATCAAGGCCTACCTCATCCATCTCATCCGGATCACCGATCCTGTACACATCAAAATGAAAAAGCGGCATCCTTCCGCTTCTGTATTCCGAGACAATAGTAAATGTAGGACTGGAGACAGGTTCATCTATTCCAAGTCCCCTAGCTATGCCCTTTGTAAACACAGTCTTCCCTGTGCCAAGGTCACCGGTCAGAGCGATAATATCACCCGGAGCGGCCTTCTCGGCAATCGATTTTCCCAGCGCCATCGTCTCCTCAGGCGAATGTGAAATAAAAATCTCTTTCATGCTATATCCTCACCAGCTGATGGTCAGCCATATGTTTTTTCAGAAATCCGGTTATCTCCGGCATCTTATCCGTGCATCTATCTGGGATAATGTAAGCGTGATTTCTGTCATGATAAATAAGAAGCTGCTTTTTCGTCCTGACGGCCTTGTAGAGATTCGCCCACGGCAGCAATGCATTGTTCCCGTCGCCGTCTGCGCTGACTCTCAGCCCTTCGTCCAGAAATTCATATTTCAGATGTTCCGTATCGCCCTGCCTTATAGATGCTATCTTCAGATCTATCCGCTGCTTTATGATAAGCGCCGCTCCCAGCAGGACATAAAGGATGGTATAGATCCTGTCTACGGGATGCTTTGAAATAAGTGGCGATGTGACAAGTGCCACCACAAAAGCTATACATGCAATTATCACCCACTTCAGACCGCTTAAATGGGTATATGTATGATAAATATTATAAGAATAAATGTCATCCGAATTCAGATCACACTCTGCTGTCAATATTTCCTTGTCCATGCATACCTCCGGCATGAAAAAACACAATGAATGCTCATCTAATAATAGCATTCATTGTGCTTTTAGAAAAGTCATGAGAGTTTTCAGATCAGACATTCCTTCCGTGCAGAACAGGTGACAGCGGCTTATAGATAAGAAGCGTTATTATTACGGATATCATGCCCTTGACAAAAGTAAACGGTACGTTAAATACCAGAAGTGCCTGAGTCATCGATGAAACAGACGGCATGATCAGCTGATACATATGAAGAACCGTCTTCTCCGGCATGAAATTATAATAGAAGGGATATACCAGAAAAAGATTTGCCGGGAATGATATCAGAGCCATCAAAATTGCTCCCATAGTAGAGCCGATGACAGCTCTCTTCTTCGTCTTCTTTCTTTTATAGATAAGTCCTGCCACACCTGCGAATACAGCTCCCAGTATGAAGTTTGAGATTTCTCCGACTCCGAATGACTGGGAGACAGAGGCATGAAGGAGATTCTTTATAAATTCGATAATGATTCCTGATAAGGGTCCCAGAGCGAATGAGCCGAGAAGAGCCGGAAGATCTGAAAAGTCAAATTTTATAAATCCCGGCATGATCGGAACGGGCAGCTCCAGATATTGAAGTGCGAAAGCTGCTGCCGAGAGAATTCCGGTTACGGCGATTGCTCTCACGATACGCTTGATTTTCGGTGTCTGCGCTGATTCGATCTCTCTCGCTCTTTTGTTTAATTCCATCTGCTTTCTTGTAGTCTCGTCCATTTTGTACTTCCTTTCCAAGATATGAGCCATGGCTCCATCCTCAGGAAATGAAATAAAAGAAGCAAAAAGTCCCGGAGAAAACTCCGGGACAGATACACTAAAATAAAGCTTCTCTTCTTCCATCCAGACTGTAACTGTCGGTACCGGAATCACACCGGTTCATGCAAAATGCTTGCGGACTCTACCGCCGATCGGGAATTTCACCCTGCCCCGAAGACATATAATATTGTCAATAGTGACTATAGCACAAGTTCTGTAAAAATCAAGCCGTCATCAAAAAGCTTTCTCTATTGCTGATAACAAATCGGGAAATTCTTCAAAAGACGGAATATCAGGATTCTCTGCCTTTATTTTATCTGTGGATTTGAAAAGAAAACCTGCCTTGGAAGCCTTTATCATGCCAAGGTCATTGTAGCTGTCTCCGCTCGCAATAGTCTCGAATCCGATCGACTGAAGAGCTTTCACTGTATTGAGCTTCGAATCTTCGATCCTCATGCGAAAACCGTTTATTGTCCCGTCGGCTCCAACTTCAAGCGTATTGCAGAAAAGAGTCGGGTAGCCGAGCTTTTTCATAAGAGGCATGGCAAACTGCTCGAATGTATCAGAGATGATAATTACCTGAGTCTCTTCTCTCAATCTGTCAAGAAATTCTCTGGCACCCGGCATCGGATCAATTTCCGATATCACGCCCTGAATCTCCTTCAGACCCATGCCATGTTCTTTTAAAATCTGAAGTCTCCAGTTCATCAGCTTCTCATAATCCGGTTCATCTCTTGTCGTTCTTTTAAGCTCCGGTATGCCGCTTGCCTTCGAAAAAGCGATCCATATCTCCGGTACCAGCACACCTTCCATGTCAAGACATACAATATTCATATAAAACTCCTTCCGGCAGTAAAAATATACGCTGACATCGTAACCGAAAGAGCCGGCCCGGTCAATAATATTCTTCTACTCATTTTCTTTAAATTGTGATAGTATAATTCTTGTTATTGTCTGCATTAAAGATTAGAATGTCTGAAAACACTTCTGATACTCATATCTTAAAATACTCAATAACAGATTCAGATACACTTTTTATTCAAAAAGGAGGAGAGATTATGTTTTGTCCTAATTGCGGGAACGAGATAGACGATGATTCTGTCTTTTGTCCCAACTGTGGATGCAATGTAAATGCCGCAGACACTCAGAACCAACCCCAAGATCAGCAGCAAAACCAGCCACAGCAGCCACAGGATCAGTCTCAGACTGCAAATGCCAACTCTGACTGGCAGCCCTACAATGCTACGGGTGTAAACCCTTCAGTAAACACCGGATGGCAGCCGAATCAGGGTGCCTCTAACGACAATGGAAAAAAGAGCTCTGAAATCTTCAAGTCCAAGCCATTCATCGCCTGCATAGGGGCAGCTGCTGTAGTTGTCGTTATTATCCTGGCAGTTGCTTTGAGAAAACCGACAATCAATTTAAATAAATACGTTGACATCACTTTCTCCGGATATGACACAGCCGGCGTGGCAAAAATCAATAAAGATGAGAACAAGCTCGAAGAAGCCCTAAAGAAGCGGAAGCTGAACACAAAATATATTAAGAGCTCTATTGGCCAAGAGACCTACGGTCTTGAAAGCTTTGCCAACAACAAGGCTGCCAGAGCAATAATCGATAAATACGCAGCTGAAGCTCTTCTTGAAATGGACGTCAGGAATTCGGGTAAGCTCAAAAACGGACAGACAGCAAAAGCATCATTCAGCCTCGGAAAGAGCGATGCGGAGAATATAGAAAAGCTTTATAATATCAAGCTTAAATACGAGGATGTCAAGAAAAAGGTGTCCGGTCTTAAAAAAGTCGAAACCAAAGACGTATTCAAGGATCTGAAGGTCACTTTCAAGGGTACCGAAGGTGACGCTTACGCCAAGTGCGAATATAAAGGCAAGGACGTTGATGAATATTCTTTCAGTATTAAAAACAACGAAAACCTGAAGACAGGCGATAAGATCACAGTCGTGCTGAACGGAGAAAAAAATAAGTCTTCATTTATAAGCCAGTATTCATTCCTTCCGAAGACCTGGTCGAAGACATATACTGTAAAATCACTTCCGAAGTATATTACGAAGGCAGCAGATCTTTCCGACAAGGCTCTTGAGACTCTGAAAAGCCAAGCTCTTGACACGCTTAAGGCCAAGATTGCTTCAGGCAGCAACAAGCTTACTCTTGCTGATGATACAAATTATATCGGCCTTTATATCCTGTCACCGAAAAACGATGAAGGAAACGAAATATTTGCAGTCTATACCGGCACCCTTAAGTCAAATGACGGTTCACTTCCGGACACACCGGCTTACTTCCCTGTCAGATTCTCTGATGTAATGGTAAATGGCGATGACCTTGAAAACATCAAGAACGGATCTGTCTATGGTTCGTTTGAGATCGAAGGAAGCGGTATCTTCTCATTTGCCTACACAAATGGCTATAAGGATGGAGCCGAGATGTATAAGGATATCATCACTTCGAATCTTGATGACTATAACCATGAGGTGACGGGTGACGCACTCCTTGCGTTCGGAAACTGATAGAAAATTTTCTTTGATACTCGCCGGTGTCATCTTACTTTGACTCCGCGAAATAAAAAAACTTCGTCATGAGGGATTCATTCGCTTTTGCTTACAGATGTCACAGTGGTGGCTCACAAGTAGTGTTTTTCTGTTCGCTCGCACGCGCTTATTAGCGGCTCTCTGACAAAAGCGCGCAGAAATGCTTGAATTAAATTCTTGCTGTTGCAATGTGCTACAAGGAAGCATTTCTGCTTGAACGATTGTCAACCGAGCCGCAGCTAGCGTGCTCGCTCAAGACGAAAAACACAATGTTCGCCACCATCTGTGCATCTGTAAACAAGCTTCAATGAATCCCTTGCGACGAAGATTTTATTATTGATATGGGAAGTTTTAGTTATAAATCAACAAAAAGATGGTTTGCCGAAGCAAACCATCTTTTTATTCGTATTATTATAAAGTGTCGGCTCAGCCGAAAAGTGCGGCTAATCCTGCCATAGATCCTACCGAGGCAAGAATAATTCCCATAATGATTGCATAGACGATCAGCCAGCAGAACTGCGCTCTTGCATAATTCTTGAGATTCACATTTCTTGCGCTTACAGCAAATACAATAGTCAAGATCAGTCCTACTATCGGAATGGCGAAAAGAATGTTATATCCAAAATAACCCCACATTCCTATCGGACGATATTCCTCGGGACCATTGTAAAAATCACTCATAATTACCTGCTTTCTAAATGAAAAATCAAATTCGTCCTGTCAGACGATGCCTCCCGCCATCAGAAGAGAAGACACGCACCTCGCAGTTTTCCGGTCTGGGTCTCCAGAGATATCCGGATCTTCTGTCCATTAGGAAACCTGAGATGACACGCATTATTCCTCCGTGACAAACTAATAGTACATTTTCAGCATTTTGTTTGTCAATGGTTTTTAAGAAATCTTGTACTCTATTTTTCATTTCTTTTATAGATTCTACCGTTGGAGGTGCCGGAAAGACCTCAGGCAAAGCCCAGTAAAGAGACATCCTTAAGCTTGTATTGAAAGGCTTCGCATCGTATTTTCCGAAATCAGCTTCAATGATCCGCTCATCCTTTATAATTTCACTTTCAGAAAGGCCTGTCATGATCTCAGCTGTCTCAACGGCTCTGGAGAGAGTGCTTGCATATACCTTATCAAATCTGATACCCTTCAGCTTCTCTCTCATTTCTTCAGCCTGCGCTCTTCCGGTATCATTCAGTTCCATGTCAATTCTTCCCTGCCAGCATCCCTGCCTGTTCAGATCTGTCTGTCCGTGACGTGCCACATAAATATTCATATTATAAACTCCAAATTATTTTTAAGCATCCTGTGAAACCTCACACGAAAGTCACGAGTATGCGTCGCCAATGTTATCATACAGACCGGATTTTTTCAATCAAGTCACCGCATGAGAAGCGTATAAAAGAAAATTCCTGCTTGCTTTTTCCCGGAAAAGAATTATAATAACCTTTGTCTTTTGAGACGGGGTCATAGCTCAGCTGGGAGAGCGCAGCGTTCGCAACGCTGAGGTCGAGGGTTCGAACCCCTTTGGCTCCACTGCATGCATTCCTATTACTGCCTGTCCAAGGCTTATTCCGCCATCATTCGGCGGGACAAGAGAATGCAATAACACCCTCATTCCATTATTTTCAAGTCCTTGTCTTACAAGGTTCAAAAAAATCTTATTCTGGAAGCATCCTCCGGACAGGGCTGCTGTGTCAGGGAGAGCGGGATCCTGCTCCTTAAGAGTCCTTACAGCTTTCACGGTTTCCTCAGCCAGCTTTATATGGAACATAAATGCCATTCGATCAGTTTCTTCTCCCTCAAGCCTGCCAATAATTATATCTTTTATTATCTTTTTAACATCAATTGTATAAAACGACTTGCCAGGTGACACAAGTCTGTCAGGGATATCATGTGGAGCTGCAGCAAAACATTCATTAAAAATCATATGTGAATATTTTAAGTCTTTATCCATGAATTTTTCAGCATGAAAAGTAAGTTGTTGGGCCGCCTCACCTTCAAAACCGGACTTCCGCCTGATACCCAAGATCGCGCTTACAGCGTCAAAAATCCTTCCGGCGCTTGTAGACATGACAGAATTGATATGATTCCTGTGCATTGCATGAATCACCTTTGCCTCGGTCTCGCTGCAAAGTCTGAGATCAAGCATCAGCTTTTCCGGAGATGAATATTCTAATTCGCCGTATAGATCACAAATAAGCGATGCGGCAATTCTCCATCCTTCTTTTGATGCCGGATCGCCTCCGATATGCTGAAAAGGTGAAATACTGCCGATCCTTCTATACCCGCGGTAATCAGCCAGCAATATTTCGCCGCCCCATATAGTATTGTCAGGTCCTATCCCGGTTCCGTCAAAAGCGATTCCAATCACCGGAGACGAATAATCATTTTCAGCCATGCAGGAAACTATGTGGGCAAAATGATGCTGTACCTTCAAAACATTCACATTTTTTCCATGCTTTTTCAGTTCATCGGCAACTTCAAAAGCAGTAAGAGAGGAATTATACCGCGGATGTAAATCTGTAACTATAGTATCCGGAACAAATTGAAATAGTTTAAAGAAATGCTTTATCGATGATTTTAGGGTTTTGGTGCATCTTAAATCAGAAAGATCGCCGACATAAGGCGACAGGTAATAATTTGACTCATTCGCAATACAAAATGTATTTTTTAGTTCCCCTCCTGCAGCAAGGACTCTTTTATTTACAGCATCCTTGTCACTTAGAATAACAGGCAGCGGTGAATATCCCCTGGACCGTCTGATCATATATGGTTTCCCACCGGCCATATCCATAAGAGAATCATCGCACCTTATTTTTATATCTCTGTTATGAGACAATACAATATCAGAAAATTTATAAAGCGATGCAGCTTCAGCATCGTCTATGCATATCGGCGCGCCGCTCATATTGGCACTGGTCATAATAAGAGTATCTGAAATCTTTATATCATCATCAAAATTAAATAGAAGAATCTGTATCGGAGCGTATGGAAGCATCACTCCGATATATGGATTATCGGGAGCCACAAATTGAGAAATATCAGTATTTTCCTTTAATTTCAGAAGAATTATGGGCTTCTCAGGGCCGGTAAGAATTCGTTCTTCTTCAGAAGATACATGGCATCTTTTTTTCACTGCATCAATGTCCCTCATCATTACTGCAAAGGGTTTCCCAGGTCGGGCTTTCCTTTCCCGAAGAAGCTTGACAGCAGCGTCATTCGAAGCATCACAGATCAGATGAAATCCGCCTATCCCCTTTACAGCAGCAATGCCTCCTTCTTCAATCACATTTCTTGCCGCTCTTATCGCTTCACTGTCTTTTCTCCCATGAGTGCCATCTGAATTAAGCACATAATAGTAAGGTCCGCATGAATTGCAGCAAACAGGCTGGGCGTCATATCTCCTGTCTTCCGGATCATTGTATTCATGCCGGCAGGCGCTGCACATCTCAAATTTACTCATGGATGTCCTGACTCTGTCATAGGGTATCCTGTCAAGAATAGTGAGTCTGGGACCACATGAAGTACAGTTAATAAACGGATGATGGTAACGTCTGTTATTTTTATCCTTCAGCTCTCTGATACAGTCAGGGCAGACTGCAATATCCGGTGATACATATATTTCATTAATTGATTCGGTACTCTCTATTATTGAAAAACTACAGAAATGCCTGCCATCATTTATTTCAGATACCTCTGTCTTCATGACAAGAGCCCGGTCAGGAGCATTATTTGACAGAAGGTTTTGAAATTTATCAATACTTTCCCTCGTTCCTTCAGCAATAATATTAACACAAGAGCCGGAATTTGATACCGTTCCTGTCACTCCTGCAATTTCAGCCAGTCTCACAGCTGCCGGACGAAATCCGACTCCCTGAACAATGCCATGGATTTTTATTTCGACTTTTAGTTTATCACTCATAAATTCACTTCCTGAAATCAGGATGATCTCCTCTTGACATTACGACTTTATATCCCGTTGACTCAATACGCCCGGTCATGCATGAAACACACTCCGCCGCCTCATCCCCGGTACAGATCTTTCCGTCATAAAGCATATAGCCCTTTCTATAGTCTTTCGGCGAAAGATTCGGCATCACTACATTTGCGCCGGCCATGATCCCCATCTCACGGCCTTTGGGGTGAATCGTGCCAAGAGCCGTGGTAGCCGGTATCAAGGCATCCGGCCACATCAGCCTTAGGATGGATATCAATTTAAGAGTATCTGAAAGACTCCCGTCAGGCTGATTTCCAAAAGGCGTATCACTGTGATGAATAAAAGGACCGATCCCTATCATATGGGGTTTAAGAGTTTTTATAAAAGAAAGATCTGATATTATATCGTCCTGAGTCTGATAAGGTGATCCGACCATAAAGCCGCACCCCACCTGGTAACCTATGTCATAAAGGTCAAAAAGACATCTCTTTCTGTTTTCAAGAGACAATTCGGCGGGATGAAGTTTCATGTAATGCGCTTCAGAAGCAGTTTCTTCCCGGAGAAGATATCTTTCAGCTCCGGCATCAAAATAGGCCTGATATTCAGCTTTTGACTTCTCTCCTATTGAAAGCGTGACTGCCATATCCGGATGATCATTCTTTATAGTGCTCACGATCCTGCATATTTCATCTGTAGAATATGAAAGATCCTCTCCGCTCTGCAGCACGACAGTACGAAACCCAAGCGTATATCCCCTGTCGGCACAGGAAATAATGGTGTCTCCCGGCAGCCTGTATCGCCTTGCTTTCTTATTACTCTTCCTGATACCGCAATAATAGCAATCATTCCTGCAATAACTTGAAAACTCTATTATTCCGCGAAGATATACGTCTTTTCCGAAATATATTTCACGCTGTCTCCGGGCTGCTTTTGAAAGTATCTCCATTTCTTCAGAAGTAATTGTCAAAAGCAATGCCCTCATCTCTTCCTGAGGAAGATCTCTTTCTTTTTCCAAAAGATTGATTCTTTCGATATTATTCATAGATCCGGTCTGCCTTGCCGGTCAGAATTCCTGAAACATTCTGATAGAGCGCTTTAGTATTCCTCTCATAAAAGAAACTGCCACTCCATAATTAGTCATCGGGACACTTGCCACCATAGCTTTTTCCATTCTGTATTTCATTTCACGATCATTCAAAACACATGCTCCGCAATGAATGATAAGACTGTATTCTTTCAAATTTTCAGGGAACTCATTTCCCGATGAAATATCGATTTCGATAGCACGGCCTGTATATCTTCTGAGAAGCCTCGGTATTTTTTCAGAACCTATATCACCGCAAGTCCTTCTGTGTGTACAACCTTCCGCTATAAGGACTTTATCACCGTCATTTAAATTATCAATTACTGCAGCATTTTTCACTTCTCCTTCCAGGGTCCCCCTGTATCTTGCCATCAAAATAGAAAAAGAAGTAAACGGAATATTTTCCGGCACTATATCCATTATCCTGTAGAATGCCTGTGAATCAGTGATCACAAGGCTGATATCTTTATTCATTCTTATAATATCCGGCAATTCCTCAGGCTGACAAATCAAAGCCTTTGCGTGTTTTAATAGAATTTCATGCATAACCATCTGCTGGGGCAATATTATTCTGCCTTTTGGTGCCTCCGCATCCATCGGTATTACCAATACCAAAAGATCATTCTCCGAAACAATATCATCGAGAAGACCCCTTGTTTTTAATTTTTCTGATGCTTTTTTTCTTATCAGTTCAATAAGATGGTCGAAGCCTCTGTTCTCCAGCGCTGAAACGACCGCAACATCTTCCGGCAGGAAGCTGAAGTGAAAAATATCATCTTTGTTATAGCAGATGATATATGGTATCTTTTTTTTCAAAAATACAGACATCAGCTCTTTTTCATATTCCGTGATTTCTCCGTCTCCTGTCACGATCACGGCAAGATCTATGGATCTCATGGCATCAAGGGTTTTCTCTACCCTGAGCCTTCCCAGTTTTCCTTCATCGTCAAGCCCTGCCGTATCGATAATAACGCAGGGACCCAGCCCATGGATCTCCATGGCTTTTCTGACAGGATCAGCAGTAGTTCCGGGAACATCGGACACAAGCGATACATTCTGTCCGGTCAGACGGTTTATTATACTTGATTTACCTGCATTTCTTCTCCCGAAAAATCCTATTTGTATTCTCTCGGATGACGGTGTCTCATTCATTGACATAATAATTTCCTCACATTACCCGGTTTAAAATAATCAATAAATCCATTTTTAAAAATTCTTCCCGACACAGAAAGCGTCGGCATACTTATTTTCTTCACTTTATCAGAAAATAAATAAAAATATTCAGGATCTGAAATCACATCAAAATCCCTGTTTTCCGAAATAAATCCTTCCAATGTCTCTTCATCCCGGATCTTCAATAATTTAATTGATCTGCCGGCAGGATAATAATCCGATTCCGTCGGATCAATTACTGTTATCTCACTCGAATTTTTCGCATATTCAGCAAGTGAGAGACCCAGTACAGGCTCTGATATTATCAGTAATTTCCTGTCAGATTTCCTGATTTCTCTGTCCTTTACATTAGTTTCCATTACAGCCTTGATTTTTCTTATCACAGGGTCATTTTCAGATTCAAACGGCACCCCTGCTATATAAGGCAGGCCAAATCTTCTTCTTAAATATTCAGCCGGCATTATGCCTGATGATGAGATCACGAGTGTAAGGTCAGCCTGACCGCATTTCAGTAAATCATCAAATAATCTCTGTCTGTTTTCAGTTTTCTCGTATTTATAATCCTCATTCATTGCAAAAACAGCATTTATCTCAAATCCGGCAGCTTGAAGCAGTTCTTTCAAAGAATGTAAAGATGATTTATTACCGTAATCAAGCGGCATCATTCCTGCTATGTTCAGACGGAATTTCCCGTCATTTTTCTTCTTTACCGATATCGAAGAACTGAATTTCTTCAGAAATTCAGTCCATGCCATACCGGCTCCCCTTATATAATCATGGCAGCCGTTTGACGGTACGTAAAAAACAGGAATGTCAAGTTTTCTCTCCAGAAGCCTCGCGATTCCCTCGTAATCTCTTCCTGTAAGATAGGGTACAGGCGAATTGCAAAGGGCAATAAACTTTGGTTTATCTGTCATATTGTCTGCCGCACTTATAATATCATCGAGAAGTTTCTTGTCATTTCCAATGATCGCGTCTCTCATATTAAGGCCGGAAATAAAAATATCGGATCTCTCATGATACCACCTCAGCTCATCATGAGTATTAAATGTCGAATTACACCCTGACGGATCATCTATTACGACCATTCCGCCCAGTTCATAAAGCGCACCGGCGATCCCGGACACATCTCCTGAGAGAACGGGCATGGCACGATAAGTCTCCTTCATACCATGCCTCCCGTCCATACTCCTTTAAGGCCCAATCCTTTCCCTGTGACGATTTCTTTGTTCTTTTCAGTCCGGCAGGCATCATCTATCAGAGACATGATATGTCTCAGTCCCATATATCCGTCTCCGCCGTCATACTCGATGGCATTAACAAAATGAGATGTAGCGGAAAAATATGCAGCCTTTGGTCCCACCGCAACAGGCTCCTTATGATCATTTTCACCACCGGAAAAAATATTCATATAGCTCCTGTCAAATTCAGATCCTGCTCCAATCGGATTTAAAACATAAATCTCAGGACACTCATCTTTTAAAATCTGAAGATCATCAGCTTCTTCCATACTGATGGTATCAGTGACTATCATTTTCACATTAAATCCATGCTCAAAAAGAAGCCTTGCGAAGCCAACAGGACGATTGATGCATAAATTATCAATAATAACAGGTCTGTCCCCGACCGCTTTCCTTGTTTGTAAAATAACCTCTTCCGTCAGCTTTCTCTGTTCTTTCGACCAGGAAGTGACCATTTCATTCGGATCTTTCAAATATTGAGAGTCACCTCCGGTACTTTCCGATAAAGGCAAAATTATCTTCTCATAAAGGCAATTAAGATATGTCGTAAGTTCCCTGTCGATCTCATCATACGTCACAGCTGCCGGAAGATAGAGCCCTTCCGCCCCGGCTTCTTTTGCTGCTTTATTTATTCCATAAGCCGAAAAGGCTGATCTGGTGATCCAGACCGGTGATTTACCCATTTCGAGATATTCATCAAAATTCTTTGCTTTCATCACTTCCAGAAGCTTTATCCCGCATTTCTCAGTAAGAAATCTGATATCGCTTGCATTCATGGGCAGATCATCTCCCAGTACGGATACTGCTGCTTTTATCCGCGAACCGTCCTCCGTTTCTGATAAGCCGACTCTTCCCCTGCCGGTCGAATTCGATTGCGAAAGCACCTTCATCATCTCGTATCTCTGCCTCATCTCCGGAGTCACGGTCAGCTTCTGTCTGATGGGATCCATAAAACATTCCATGACATAAATATCCGGCAGAGTCTTTTTTATGCTGTCAAAAATAAACCTTGTATCACATCCGCTGATCAAATGAGTGCAAACTAAGAATACCTGAATTGCCCTCGGTCTTACCGGCAGCTTCTGTACGATGTCAATTACGCCGTCTATTGTCACCCTCTCAAGCCGTCCGTTATACAATTCCTCTTCATCCGGCATAACAGCTGATATCCGGTCTCCGGCTCCCATCTCGTCAGCTGTCATGATGACGCCTCTGAGGCAATTGTCAGGACAGATATAGATCTGGTGACATTCAGGTATCAACATTCCCGTGTGCACTATATTCCAGTTCTCGTGAACAGGACAGTTGTACTCCAGCTCCCAGGGAAAAGTTCTCCGGCATTCGGCGTCGGAGATCCTTATTAAATTTCCGGATTTTTCAAAATCATCAGCTCTTATCAACATTTTCCATGATTCCTGACATGATCACACAATATTTGTCATTATAAGAAGTTGTGAAACCTCACAAAACTAAAGTCGCGAGTGTGCGGCGGATAATCATCAAACATTAGAATATGCGGTCTTTACACTTACATTTGGGATCCGTCCAAGTCTTCCCGATATGGCGCTTGTGACAGGCTGGGGAGCGTCAAGAACAACGCTTATAATATTCACTTTCTTCTCTTTATATGGAAGTCCCATCCTGCCGATTATGAAATCCCGTCCTTCGTGCAGAATGCCGTTCACTTCTTCCACCGCTGACGGATCCTCAACTATTATCGATATCACAGCCACTCTTTTTTCCTTTTCCATTTTCCCCTCGATTCTTTGCATATCTAAAGAATTTCTCTTCAGCATATCCTCGGAAGCAGCTCGTTTCCCGGTTCTGGAAGATATGTAAGCGCTCCGATCTCTGATTCCATGACCACGCGGCCTTCGTTTTCTTCTGTGACGTGTCCAATGATTGCTGCTTTGCCTGTATGCTTACCCCTGTGCAGGACTTCAAGCGCCTTTTCCTTGTCCTTATCAGGAACGATTACTGCCATCGTTCCTTCACAGGCCAGATACATCGGTTCAAGTCCAAGCATCGAGCATACCCCTTTTACCGCAGGAGATACAGGAACAGATTCTCTATTAAGATAAATTCCATTTCCGGATTCGTGAGCGATCTCATAAAGCACGGTTCCCAGTCCGCCTCTGGTAGCGTCCCTGATCACATGAGTCTCCGGCACAGCCATAAGAAGCTCATGGATATCATTCCAGAGCGGCGCGCAGTCAGATATTATATCCGCGTCTATTCCGTAATCATCCCTGGCCAGAAGAATGGAAGCTCCATGCCGTCCTATGTCTCCCGTCACTATAATAGCGTCTCCCGGCTCTGCAAACTTTCCTGATGTGCTGACTCCGTCTTCTATAAATCCGACACCGGTAGTTGTGATAAAGCAGCCTCCTGCCTGACCTTTTCCTGCGACCTTGGTATCACCGGCCACCAGAACAGCCCCGGTCTCCTTTGCAGTCTCTGCCATTGATTTTGCTATCGTCTCCAGCTTATCGACCGGATACCCCTCTTCAATAATGAAGGAGCACGTAAGATAAGCTGGTCTTGCGCCCATGCAGGTAAGATCATTTACGGTCCCGCAGACGGACAGCTTTCCAATATTTCCTCCCGGAAAAAACTGGGGAGAAATGATAAATCCGTCAGTCGTCATTGCCATCCTGCCCTCATGCCCAGGCACTACAGCAGCGTCATCAGATGTCAGATATTCGTTTTCAAAATATTGCCTGAAGACAGCATCTATTAGTTCCGATGTCTGTCTTCCTCCTGCGCCGTGCGCCATTGTTATTATTTTCTGCATTTTATGCCTCCGTATAAATAATATGCGCTGCATGTTCCCTCAGATGAAACCATGCAGGCTCCAACAGGATGATCAGGCGTACAGGCAGTGCCAAAGAGCGGACACTGACCCGGTGATACTTTTCCGGTCAGGACCTCTCCGCACCTGCATCCTGCTGCTGCTTTGCCTTTTATTTCTGGAACACTGTATTTTTTTACGGCATCATAATCAGCATATTCATCTCTTAGTCTGAGTCCCGAATCAGGAATGATTCCTATCCCGCGCCACTCATCATCGCATGGTTCCATCATGGAATGAATAAGCTCTATCGCATTGGGCTGCCCTTCTTCTCTCACGACTCTGGGATACGCGTTTACAAAAAACTTCTTTCCTTCCTGAAATTTCTTCACGGCAAGAGCAATCGCCGTCACAAGTTCCCTAGCGGTAAATCCTGCGCATACTCCCGATACCTGCCCGGTCTCCGAAAGCATTCTCGGCACGGAAAGTCCTGTGATCGCATGGACATGTCCCGGATACAGAAAGACATCAGTGGAATCCTTCATAGCCATATAAGCCGGTGGCATGGTCTTATTAGCAGTCATGATGCTGAAATTCGATATCCCGTTTTCATAAGCCTTCCTTACAGCAATACATGAGCCCGGTGTCGTTGTCTCAAATCCTACCGACAAAAAGACACATTCTTCATCTCTGTGGTTTTCGGCATAATATAATGCGTCCTGAGGAGAATAGACCGTAACTAGGTGACCGCCTAAAGCCCTTCCTTCCTGAAGAGATGCAGAAGTCCCCGGCACCCGGACCAGATCTCCGAAAGTCAATATCGTGATCCCCTTTTCCATAAGATAAAGCGCCATGTCGATATAGCCTACTCTCGTTACGCAGACCGGGCAGCCGGGGCCGGAGATCATATGGATCTTCGGCGAAAGCATCTGCCTGATTCCCTGTCTGAATATCTCGTGAGTATGAGTGCCGCAGACCTCCATTATTCTGATATCCGGTCCGTCGTATTCTCTTATCAGCTTTTTTGCCTTCTCGAAATTATCCATCAGAGATCCTCCAGAAGGCTGTCTGTCTCCGAATCATCTCCGGATGTGATCTTAGCAATGGCAGACCCGGCATGGACCATCACATAATCTCCGGGTATCAGATCTGAAATCAGTTCAGACGATATCTGCTTCTTCGCTCCGTTTGAATCCACCAGAGCCACATCTCCCTTAAGAGATAAAACCTTTGCCGGTATACCTACACACATTTCTTATCCTTTCTGTTTCAAACCGCCGATTTCTTTCCTGACAGAGCGAACCAGGGAAGCTCTATCCATCTTCCGAAATTCCTGACGCTTTCCGTCAGAAGGACCCTGTCGGAAATCACGGCATAATACCTGTCCGTATTAATAAGTTCCGTATATTCATCCTCTCCTGTAAGCTGTATAAAAGAGCCCGGCGAGTTTTTTTCAATGACATTCATCACGCTCTTGCTGAAATTCTGAAAAGACGCGCAGTCTGTCATGTCCGCCGGTATTCCCAGTTCCTTTTCAATACAGATTCTAAGAGACGATCCCGCCACAAAATCCGCAATGATAAGAATCTTTTTTTCATGATCAAACGCTGTCCTGAGATACTGCCTGTCCTCATGACTTATATGGTGAAAAATACCGGGATAGCCAATCTCAAACGGAGTTCCATATTTACTTTGCAGACGGACAGCAGCTTTTACTCCCGATGCAGCCGTAACTATATTTATATCATTACAGCCTGAATATCTGTAATCCTCTGCAGTGGCATCGGCACCATAACAGCGGATATCCTTATATCCCTTTTCTTCCAGATATTCCCTGAAAAAATTTCTGTCGCCTTCATCAATGATCTCAAGAGGCGAACATCCGATGATTCCGGCTGTGGTCTCCGCTTTATTTCGAAGTCCATTCTGAGAAATATTATGCTTATAAGCCTTAACCGTCTCCGATGAGTCATCTGGCCCAAAAGCATCAAAAAGTCTTATGTAGGCTTCCTCGGCTCCCCGCTCATATGTATGCATCCCATCAGTCGGAATATTTATTACCGGACACCCGGTCCGCTTCCCGATCATACGGCACAAAGCGTCATAATCCATCCCGGTCACAGCAGGAACAGGCGTACCGATAAGGGTAATGAAAGAGTACAGAGCGGGGTCATAGGCTTTTTTGATCTTATCAATAAGCCTTCTGTCATCTCCCATTACAGCGTCCATATCCCTGAGGCCGGCCGAAAATACGGCTGACACCTCATATCCCCATCTTCTCTCATCAAATCCGAGTATATTTCCTGTACATCCGCCGGCATCTATTATCACAGTCATTCCGCCAAGCTCATACACTACTCCGGCTGCGCCTGACTGATCGGGAGCTGCCGGAGTCAGAATGGAAAAGCCCCGAAGCCTGGCACGATTAGAACATTCCTTTGATTTATCAAAAGGATTTTCTAATACTTCCTTGTTTGAATTATCTTTGGTCAAAACATTATCAGCGTCGTTTGAGATCTTAACGATCGACCTGTCTGAATTCGAATCATTATCGATAACCTTCCCGACAGATCTCCACAGATGATAGGCCGCCTCATATCCGAACGGCTGGACATCCTCATTAAAAGGAAGATGATATGCCTCCTTATGGTAGAATGACGCATCCCGTCCGATAGTGACCCTCTTCTTTTTTATATCCTTCCCGGCATAGAATCTCATCGACGGATCGGTATTACTGTAGATGGCAGTATCACCTGATAGTTTTGCTATCCTCTTTATAAAAGCAAATGAATCTTTTCCCGGCGTTGCGAAGATCTCATCAACTTCATATCCGCATTTTATAAGATAAAGAGCTAACTCGAAAGGATCAGTATTCGAGCACTCACCTATGCTGAATAAAAGATCCGGATGTGCCGATATGACTTTGTCTCTCTCATGATCAGCCTGTCTCTTCGAAATAAAGCCCTTAGCTTCAAGCCAGCCGTCCAGGCCTGATATTTTAACTTCTGCACCTATAGCGGAAAGAAAGGCTTTATACTGTCTCATTGCAAGATCCGTGTCATAGAACCTTTTTAATTCTATCCAGGGGATCCCAAGCCGTTTTCTCATATCTTCGGCGCACTCGCGGGCTTCGGGATGAAGTACCAGGTTAAAATTTGCTTCTCCCATCATCAAAAACTCATCGAAAGAAGATACAGATCCTGCCTGCCTTATATTTTTTATACCGCATTTTTTCAGTATTCCCAAAAGATCTGAATCTATATCAAGCGGCGCAAAATACCCAAGCAGATTTACACTGGCCGGATTTTTCGGAAGCTTCTCAAGCATACTGTAAATTGTCTGCCTGATATTCACCATGGGCGGCTTTCTGCCCTCCCTGGTCAATGCATACATATAGCAGGGTCTGACTCTTACACCGGTCTCCAATGATGCCTTCTCGCACACTCTTAAAAGATCCGTTCCCAAAAGAGCATCGACGCAGGTAATGCAGATCATCACGACCGAAGGTTTACCGAAAAGCGACACGATTTTCCTTACAGCATCGGAAATTTTCTTCAGATGCCGTCCCGTCACCAGATCCGTCTCATCCATATTTAAATAAAAGAATCTGCCGGAGAGCCCTTTTATTTTTATTAACTCTGACGTATTCCTTCCACAGCAGCCGGGCGACACTATAAGCATCACGGAGCCGGGAATCGTAAGTCCCGCCCTTTTTACACCAAAGCCTTCTGCGCCGGGCGAATTAAAGCCAAGCGATGCAGGCGATGAATAAATCAGATGAGTGTCATTTTTATATAGATCCGGAAGATTTTCGAAACCTCTTTCGGCCAATTCTTTTGCCGTGAAATATTCTGCTTCTGATTTTATTTCAATCTTTGATATTATCCCGGTTTCTGATTCCGTTCTATCTTTCGATTCTTTACTGGCACTTGTCATCAGGATTGATCCTCCGGTCTTTCAATAAGATTGCCATGTTCACCGAATTTTACAAGAATGGTCTCAGCCAGTTCTCTGAACTTCCCTGCTATATCAGAATCAGGGAATGCCTCAATCACAGTTTTTCCCATATCTTCAGCCAAATTGATGAAATCCGATCTCGGTATGTCAGAAATGACAGACGTCCCCGCACTTTTTGCATGCTCCTTCACCCGGTTCTCCTCATCAGGCACATTTCTCCTGTTCAAAATAAACCCGGCCACATCAGCATAACCTCTGTCGCTGAAATTTCTGACTGCTGCCGAGATATTGTCAGCTGCATATAAAGCCATCTTCTCACCCGATGTAACGATCAGCACATGATCCGCATAGCCCTCTCTTATGGGAGCGGCAAAACCTCCGCACACCACATCTCCAAGTACATCGAATAAGACCACGTCAGGTTTTTCATTCTCCATAAGTTCCAGATCGTCCAGGAGATTAAATGTAGCTATGATTCCCCGGCCGGCGCAGCCCAGTCCCGGAGTCGGTCCTCCTGTCTCTATGCAAAGTACATCATTGTATCCTCTTGCAGATATGTCATCAAGACTCTCCGGATCTTCATCATGATCTCTCATATAATTCATAACAGGTTCAAGATATCTTCCCGAAAGAAGATTCGACGTGGAATCAGCCTTTGGGTCACACCCGATCTGAATCACCCTGAGACCTCTCTCGCTTAAAGCCGCTGACAGGTTTGATGTAACAGTCGACTTTCCTATTCCGCCTTTTCCGTATATAGCAATTTTCAGCATCTTAAGATTTTACCTCTGATTAAAAAATAAGCTCCCTTGGAAAAAGGGAGCCATAAGATCTGTGAAAAAAATATGTAATAATATTGATGACCTATGAGTCCTTTTCCGTTCAGGATCCGGAATAAATCCGGACGCTTTGCAGTTAAGAAACATAATGAGTATACAATATCTAATCAATCAGTCAAGTTCCTTTCCCGCGATCGACTCAAAAAAGTCATTCCATTAATGTGGGCAGTTTTAGTTACTTTTCAAAGTACGGTTTGCATATTTTTCAGTGTTTCTACCGGTCTTCACTTATGATAGGGCTCTCCCTTTATTATCTTAAACGACCGGTATATCTGCTCAAGCAATATCACCCTCATCAGTTGATGGGGAAAAGTCATCTTTGAAAAACTGATCTTCTCATCCGCTCTTGAAAGAACATCTCTTGAAAGGCCGAGCGACCCACCTATTACAAAGACTATACTGCTCATGCCTTTATTCAAAAGGTCTTCCATATGATCCGCCATCTCTTCCGAGGACATCATCTTCCCGTCTATAGCCAGTGCGATTACATGATCTCTTTCATTTATCTTTTTCAGAAGTCTCTCTCCTTCTTTCTGAAGGATTATCTCGCGTTCACTTTCTCCGGCATTCTCAGGCGTCTTCTCGTCCTGGACCTCCGTTATGCCAATCCTGCAATATCCCGAAAGACGCTTCTTATATTCGTCCAAAGCATCCCTGAAAAATTTTTCCTTGATTTTTCCAACCGCACATATTTCTATATGAACCATAATATCCTCATCAATTTTTAACCGCATTATTACCGGAGCAGCAAAATAATTGCTAACTAAAACTTCCCACATCAATAATGAAAATTTTCGTCGCAAGGATTCATTTGCTTTTTGCTTACAGATGTCACAGCGGTGGCTCACAAGTAGTGTTTTTCTGTTTGCTCGCACGCACTTATTAGCGGCTCTCTGACAAAAGCGCGCAGAAATGCTTGAATTAAATTCTTGCAGTTGCAATGTGCTACAAGGAAGCATTTCTGCTTGAACGTTTGTCAACCGAGCCGCAGCTAGCGTGCTCGCTCACAACGAAAAACACAATGTTCGCCACCATCTGTGCATCTGTAAGCAAGCTATAATGAATCCTTTGCG
>ONDV01000008.1 GCA_900316665.1 uncultured Lachnospiraceae bacterium | reverse complement strand
CACATGTAACACCACTTCGTGCTGTTACAGTTTCCGAGCCGCAGCTAGCGTGCTCGCTCACGACGAAAAACACAATGTTCGCCACCATCTGTGCATCTCTTGGCTTCAATGAATCCTTTGCGATGAAAACTTTGGATACTTCAATCATTCAAAAATAAAATAGAATATGAAACAATCATTTGTTATAATTAATTTCGTACGTATTTTTGGACATGAAAGAGGGGAATCTTATGGATTACAGAACTTCAGAGGGCGATTACAGGGTTCCCGGAAGTGTTGTCAAAAACAGTAACGTTACATTCACGTTTGTATCAGAGAAAGATGCCAGGATATATCTGTATAATATAAGTGACTTAAGCCTTGTAAATGTGATCGATGTTCCGGAAGAATACAGAAGGGGCAAGGTCATGTCTGTATCTGTACGTATACCCGATCCATATTCTCTTTGCTACAGGATAGAACACGACGGTATCATTGAAGCCGATCCATATTCAAAAAAAATAATTGGAAGAGAGAAATGGGCGGACTTCGACAGACAGAAAAACAGTTACAGGATCTACAGCGCCTTTTCTGATCCCCGTTTTTCATGGAGAGGTGACAAGCCCATTAAGAATAAATCGGAGGATCTTATCATATATCGGCTGCATATGAGAGGATTCACAATGAATTCTCATCTGCCGGAAAATAAAAAGGGGACTTCCAAAGGATTTATCACAAGAATTAAGAATATCATTGATCTTGGCTTTAATGCTGTGGAGTTCATGCCGCTCTATGAGTTCGAGGAACTAAAGTATCATTCATATGGTACTGTTCAGCCGGGAGGGAAAATTGTCGAGGAGTATCAGAAACCATACGGGATCAATTTCTGGGGTTATGGTACCGGTAATTATTTCGCGCCTAAGGCATCTTATTTCGGAGGCAGTGATCCGGAGATCAGGATGAAGGAGATGATCAGATTTCTCCATGAAAAAAATATTGAGATAATAATGGAATTTTCATTTACAGAGAATACTTCTGACAGGATGATTCTAAATGTTATAAAATTCTGGCGGGAGACATATCACATTGACGGGTTCAGGCTCTTGGGAGAGAATCTTCCTCTTAAACAGATCGCCGGGGATCCCTTCCTTTCTGATGTGAGAATATTCTATGATTATTTTCCGGAAGATATTCTGATGAAGGAATCTCCTGATTTCAGACATCTCTTTATTCAGAATGACGCTTTCCTCTATCCTTTAAGAAAGCTTCAGAATCATATGGACGGTTCGATAACGGAATTTGCGAATATGATGAAGAGACAGAATGAGTCGTACGGTTTTGTGAATTTCGCGGCTTCTTCAAATGGCTTTACCCTGCTTGACGCTTATTCATACAGCGAGAAACATAATGAATCAAACGGTGAAGATAACAGGGATGGTCTTAACTACAATTATTCACATAATTATGGCGTGGAAGGACCGACAAACAGCAAGAATGTGATGAATGAACGCCTTAAGCATATGCGGACAAGTCTTGGGGCGCTCTTTATGGGACAGGGCATTCCTCTTGTCCAGGCCGGAGATCTGTCGGGAAATACCCAGTTTGGCAATAACAATGCATATTGTCAGGATAATGATATTGGATGGGTAAGCTTTTCGAAAAAAAAGATGTTTGCCGATTTGAAATCCTATGCCAAAAATCTTATTCATTTCCGCAAGTCTCATCCTGTGCTTCATGGAACCAGACCTATGCAGATGACTGATTATAAACATACCGGATTTCCGGATTTGTCTTATCATGGCAGGGAACCCTGGACCGTATGGCTTTCCGACGACAGGAAGTCTATAGGTATGCTTTATTGCGGAGCATATTCCGATATGGAAGATGACGATGTTTTTGTATGCTATAACTTTTATTTCAATGAAGAAGGTTTTCAGCTTCCAAAGGCAAGAGCAGGGAGAGCATGGCGTTATGTCTCCAATACATTAAAAGCAGACTGGTTTGACCCTCCTGTCAGTCTTGAAAATGAAGACCTTCTCATAGTTCCGGGAGGAAGCATGACTATACTTGTCGGCGTTATAGAAGAAAAACGAACTAATAAAAGAAGCGGGAAAAATAAATGATTCATGGCAGTGAATATAATATTACATGGAAGAAGTTCTGCGGACACTTAAAGACTATCATACATCATAAGAATCTTGTCAGAAAATATTGTTTCAAGGCAGGTTTGTACCGGCAGGGAATTTTTCATGATATGTCTAAATTTTCTCCTGCTGAATTCTGGGTCGGAGTCAGATATTTCCAGGGATACAGGAGTCCCAATAATGCCCAGCGTGAAGACATAGGTCTTTCAACGGCATGGCTGCATCATAAGGGAAGAAACAAACATCATCTGGAATATTGGATAGATTATTCCCTGGAGGATAAGGGACATCTTACCGGAATGAAAATGCCGAAACGGTATGTGGTCGAGATGTTCTGCGACAGATTAAGCGCCTGCAGAACATATCAGGGAGATGCATATAAAGATGACAGCGCTCTTAAATATTATAAAAAGGGCAGGGCACATTATCTTTTACATCCGGATTCTGCCGCCCTCTTAGAACAGCTTCTTACAATGAATGCTGAGAAGGGCGAAGATGAGACATTCAAATACATAAGAAAAACTGTTCTAAAAGAGAAGGACAGATATTAATATGCCTTCACATAATTCAGCTGACCGGTCTTTTTGATGAGACCTGCTTCTGACAGTGAAAAAAGGATCTGAAGGAGTTGTCCGTATTCCAGACCGGACTCTGTCATAAGTGTTTCTGCGCTAGTGGAGTAGTAGTCAATGAGATCGTAAATCATTTGCTCTTCCCGGGAAAGTGAAGGAAGTTTTTTCTCAAGGTCTAATTCGATTTTCGGCATATCGGAATCTTTTGTAATATTATCCAGAAGCCTTGAAGTGGATACAATTATTCCGGCTCCACATTCTATCAGCTTGTTGGTGCCGTAGGACATCGGATCATTTATTCTTCCCGGCACCGCATATACGTCTCTGTTCTGCTGCAAAGCCAATTCAGCTGTAATGAGTGAACCTGACTTTTCTCTTGCTTCCACAACTATCACAGAATCTGAAAGCCCGCTTATTATCCTGTTTCTCAGAGGAAAATGCTTTGCAACAGGCTGACTGCCCGGAGGGAATTCCGAGATTATGCAGCCTTTATTTTTGATGAGTTCGTAAAGTTCTTTGTTTTCCGGAGGATAGCATACGTCTATGCCTGATCCAAGTACAGCACATGTATATCCATCTGCTTCAAGACAGCCTCTGTGTGATGCCGAATCTATTCCTCGTGCCATACCGGATATTATCCCGATTCCGGCTTTGGACAGGATGTATGCAATTTCAAAAGCTTCTGAGCTGCCGTATGCACTGCAGCGCCGGGCACCGATCAGAGCTGTCATCCGCCTGCTTTTTTTCGGCAGAGCCCCTGTGTAATAGAGTCCGTAGGGCTTTTCATAGATATTTTTCAGTCTCTCCGGATAGTTTTCATCTTCTATGGAGACGAATGAGATATCTTTCTCATGAAGTTCGTAATATAAATAATCAGGATCCAAACTTTCCTTTGCCTTTATTATTGCATCTACTTCGGCATCCTTCAGGAATCCGTATGATCTCAGCTCTTTTTCACTTGTATGGTATAGATTTGTTGCACCATGAGCCTTTTCGCAAAGTTTAGTCTTTTTAATTATACTAAGTCCCTTGATCGAATTCAGCCATAGTTCATGCTTTTGCTCTGACATATATTTCCTTTCTCTTTAAAGTGCTTAAATCTGCTGTCATCGCCCCAGTATTTCTTGTCAGGCGTTTTGAAAGATACAGCTTCCATAAGTTCCGGTACCTTGATATCTTCATGGCCGTTCAGATCTGCGATGGTTCTGGCTGTTTTAAGTATTCTGTGATATGATCTGGCGCTGACGGCAGAGTCATTGAAAACACTTTTCAGAAATGATGTTTCTTCTTGACCGATTTTACAGAATCTGTCGAGAAGATGCGGAGGGATCTGGCTGTTGTATATGATACCGGTGCCCTTGAACCGGTCTTCCTGAATACGAAAGGCTTTCATTACCCTTTCTCTTATTTCCATAGAGCTTTCTTCCTGATCTTTGTTTAGAAGGTCATCGAAATTTATTGGACCGGTTTCTACTGCCAGATCAATTCGATCAAGAAGGGGCTGAGATATCTTGGACAGGTATCTGTGAATCTGACTATCTGTGCAGCGGCAGCGGCGAAGATCAGGGAAATATCCGCAGGGACAGGGGTTCATGGCGCAGATCATAAGAAAATCCGCAGGATATGTAATATTTGCCTTGCATCTCGTGAGAGTGATCGTTTTATCTTCAAGAGGTTCTCTCAAGATCTCAAGAGCTTCTCTTGAAAATTCAGGCAGCTCATCTAAGAACAGCACTCCTGAAGTCGCAAGACTAATGGCCCCGGGACCCGGACGGGAGCCTCCTCCGGACAGACCTGCAACAGAAACGGAGTGATGGGGACTGATAAAAGGTCTCTTTTCCATAAGATGATCCTCGCCCTGCATCAGTCCTGCTACAGAGCAGATCTTTGAAATCATGATTTTCTCCTGAGATTTCATGGGCGGCATGATAGATGGAATCGCTTTTGCTGCCATTGTTTTTCCGGATCCCGGAGGTCCGATGATGATCAGATGATGATGGCCGGCAGCTGAAATTTCAGCCGCCCGCCTCAAGACTTTCTGACCTTTTATCTCCTTAAAGTCAATATCGTAATCTTCCGTATAAAGAGACGTCTCAGAGGCAGGACTGATTTTTATTCTCTCAGTTCGCCTTTCAGGAGGAAGATTAAAGAATTCAATTATCTCTCCCAGAGAGGAAAAAGAGACATATCTTATTCCGGGCACAAGCGAGGCTTCTTTTGAATTGCCTTCAGAAATAACGAGAATCTTTTCTGAAGTGAGTGACAGAGCTACAGGAAGTATGCCGCTTACGGGTAGGATCTCGCTTTCGAGAGAAAGCTCTCCGGACATCAGATATCCGTTCAGGGCGTCTTCGGGAATGACGCCGGTGGCGGACAGGATGGCGCATGCTATGGGAAGGTCGAACCCTGTGCCGGTTTTCTTTATGGACGCGGGAGAAATATTTACCGTGATCCTCTTCGGCGGAAGATGAAAACCTGCATTTCTCAAGGCTGTCCTGACCCTCTCTCTTGATTCTCTCACTTCTGTACTTAAAAAGCCCACTATGTCAAATACGGGAAGGCCGTCAGATACATCAGCTTCACAGAAAACACTGATGGCATCGATCCCTTGTATTACGGCTGTTTCAACGGAACTGTACATATAACACCTCTCTTTTGACAGACTTATGATAAATAAAATGATAACATCTGAAATGACTGACAAATCTAAAATCTTGATAAATTCTATTAAATATTTATAAAGAAACGTTTGCTTATTTCGAAAATCCGAAAACATTTCTTGAAATACAAAATATCATGGTGTATATTGAACTCCGTAATTTATATGAAAATAAGGAGTAATATCAAATGGCGAAGAACCTTGTGATAGTGGAGTCGCCTACCAAGGTTAAAACTATCAAAAAATTTTTAGGCAAAAATTATCAGGTCGTCGCTTCTCAGGGGCATGTGAGAGACCTTCCAAAAAGTCAGCTGGGCATAGATATAAATAACGATTTCGAGCCCAGATATATTACTATAAGAGGGAAAGGCACCCTCCTTCAGGAGTTGAGAAAAGAAGCAAAAAAAGCCGATCATATTTTTCTGGCAACCGACCCGGACCGTGAGGGAGAGGCTATTTCCTGGCATCTTATGACTGCCCTTAATCTGGATGGAAGAGATGTGGCGAGGATCACATTTAATGAGATCACAAAAACCGCTGTAAAGAATTCTTTCAAATCTCCCCGCGCCATAGATATGAATCTGGTAAATGCCCAGCAGGCCAGACGTGTTCTGGACAGACTTGTCGGTTATGAGATATCGCCGCTTCTCTGGGCAAAAGTGAGGAGAGGTCTTTCTGCCGGCAGAGTCCAGTCGGTGGCTCTTAGGATCATAGCTGACAGGGAAAGTGAAATCGAAGCTTTTATCCCCAGGGAATATTTCACTCTTTCCGTTTTTCTTAAGAATGAAAAGGGAGGAGAGATAGAAGCAACCTACTTCGGAAACGGCAAAAAGAAGGAAGAGATTGGTTCAAAGGACAGACTATCCGAGATAACATCCGCTCTTTCAGGAGCTTCATATTTTGTATCGGCACTAAAGAAGACTAGAAGAGAAAAGAAGGCTCCGCTGCCGTTTACTACCAGTACCCTGCAGCAGGAAGCTTTCAAGGCGCTCAATTTTTCCACATCAAAGACAATGAGAGTTGCCCAGCAGCTGTATGAGGGAGTTGATGTAAAAGGTCATGGTACCATAGGTCTTATTACTTATTTGAGAACAGACTCTGTCAGGGTGTCTTTTGAGGCGTCAGAGAAGGCGCATGACTTTATCCTGGAAAATTATGGTGAGAAGTATCTTGGAGGAAGCGCCAAGAAACAGACAGGTTCAGCCAGAATACAGGATGCTCATGAAGCTATAAGACCGGCTGACATAGGATACATCCCTTCTGAAATCAAAGATTCGCTTTCAAGAGATCAGTACAGGCTGTATCAGCTTATTTGGAAAAGATTTGTGGCAAGCCAGATGTCAAATGCCGTATATGAGACTACATCAGCAAAGATAAGCGCCGGAAATTCTATTTTTACATCTTCAGCTTCGAAAAGGATAGAAGACGGGTTCATGCTAGTGTATACTGATACGGAAGAAGATGAAAACAAAAAGAAGTCTGCCCTTTATTCTTTGGAAGAAGGAGACACTCTTAATTTCATAAATTTCGAAGAGAAACAGCATTTCACCCAGCCTCCCGCTCATTTTACGGAAGCTTCCCTTGTGCATACGCTTGAAGAGCTTGGAATAGGAAGGCCGAGCACATATGCTCCTACGATCGCCACTCTCTTGAAGAGACATTATGTTACAAAAGAAGGCAAGAGCATCTTTATGACAGAGCTCGGAAGCACTGTTAATAAAATAATGGTTGAATATTTTCCGTCCATTGTGAATGAGAAATTCACTGCTAATATGGAGAGTCTGCTCGATGGAGTGGAAGAGGGAACGGTAGACTGGAAATCCATAGTGCGAAACTTCTATCCTGATTTGGACGAATCTGTCAAAAAAGCGGAAAAGGCGCTTGAGAAGATCACTATTGCTGATGAAGTGTCGGATGTTATCTGTGAAAACTGCGGACGAAGGATGGTAATTAAATACGGACCCCACGGAAGATTTCTTGCCTGTCCGGGATTTCCGGAATGTAAGAATACAAAGCCGTACCTGGAGAAGATCGGAGTTAAATGCCCTAAATGCGGTGATGATATTGTCATCAGGAAGACAGGCAAGGGCAGGGTATTCTATGGCTGTATGAATTATCCCAAATGCGATTTCACGAGCTGGCAGCGGCCGGTTGATATGAAATGCCCTAAATGCGGTAAATATATGGTGATCCGTGGCAATAGATACGTATGCTCGGATAATGAATGCGGATACTACATCGACAAAAAAGATGTCAAAAAGGAGCAAGAATGAGCGTAGAGTTACTTGACAAAACCAGAAAGATCGAAAAACTGCTGCATGACAGTCATTCCACCAAACTCGTGTTCAGCGATATTTGCGCCGTATTGTCAGAGACACTGGATTCTGATGCCATGGTGCTCAGCCGAAAAGGAAAGGTTCTGGGGATCAATCTGAGACTTGATATGGATCCGATCAGGGAACTTCTGAAGAATTCCGTGGGGGATTTTGTGGATGACGATTTGAATGAGAGATTTTTAAGCATACTTTCCACAAAGGAGAATGTGTCTCTTCTTACCCTCGGATTTACGGAAGATGATTCGAAACATTATCATGCTCTTGTGACGCCTATTCATATCACGGGAGAAAGACTGGGAACGCTTTTTATCTACAGAGAGACATCTGATTATGACATAGATGACATTATTCTTTCGGAATATGGAGCTACAGTGGTCGGACTCGAAATGATGAGATCTCTCAATGAGGAGAATGAGAAAGAGAACAGAAAAGTACAGCTTGTGAAGTCGGCCATCAGCACCCTGTCTGTTTCGGAGATAGTAGCCATGAAGCATATTCTCTCGGATCTTAATGGTAAAGAAGGCGTGCTTGTCGCGTCGAAGATAGCGGACAAGGTGGGCATTACAAGATCTATAATAGTAAATGCATTAAGAAAGTTTGAGAGCGCCGGCATTATAGAATCAAGATCGGCAGGCATGAAGGGTACTTATATAAGAGTGCTTAATGACGCTGTATTTGATGAGCTTAAAGACATGCCGGGCGACAAGCCGGTTTCAAGATAATAGTCTTTTATTTAGTACAAAATAGGAAACCTGAATACAATATCATGTTATAACTTGTATTTTAAGCGTGTTTATTCTATATTTATTTAGAACGAGTTTTCTATGGAGAATAATATATGATCAATTCCGATGCGTTTGACTACATCAATATAATGAACCGCGCAGCTGACGCCAGCTTTTTAAGAGAGACTGTTATCGCGAACAATATAGCAAACGTCGATACGCCTGACTACAAGAGGAAAGACGTGGATTTTCAATCTGTGCTGAAAGATGCGATAATAAACAGCAGATACAAAACGGTAGATGAGGCGGTAAGTAATACGGATCCGTCAGACCTTGACGCTTATCAGTATACTGACGCCGCCGGATTCTCTTACAGGATCGATAAGAATAATGTTGATGTGGATACGGAAAATGTGGAGCTCGCTTCTGAGCAGATCAGATATAATGCTCTGATAAACAGCATCAGTATGGATTTCACAAGACTTAGTACAGTATTGAAGTAACAGATAAGGAAGTATCATATGGGATTGTTTCAATCATTTGATATATGCGCATCCGGTATGTCATCTCAGCGTCTCAGGATGGATACGATCGCACAGAACATTGCTAATGTGAATACGACCAGAACCGCTGAGGGGAAGCCGTATAGAAGAAAGATAGTTACATTCGAGGAGAGACGTCTGAATCCCGCATCGTTTTCTGATACCCTGAAATATGTTCAGTCATTCAAAGGCAACGGCGTCAGAGTATCGTCTATTCGTGAGGACACGACTACCGATCCCATTCGTGAATATGACCCGTCCAATCCCGACGCGGATGCTGACGGATATGTCACATATCCGAATGTAAATACGGTTACCGAGATGACAAACCTTATTGACTCGAGCAGAGCTTATGAGGCAAACGTCACTGCCTTCAATGCCGTGAAATCAATGGCACAGACAGGTATAAACGTTGGCAACAGCTGATATGAATTATTTTTTCAATGGTGGTATCTATGAATATTGATTCGATTCAGGCAATGTATCAGGCGTCCCCGGCAGATGTGATGAAGGAGATGCAGTCTGAGAATGATGACAAAAAGACATCGGATTTCAGCTCGGTTCTTGATTCGGCTATGAAGATGATCAGCGAGACCAATTCATATCAGATCAAGGCTCAGAATGAGGAAATCAAATTTGCGCTCGGAGAATCTTCGAATACGCATGATCTGGCTATTGCCCAGAAGAAAGCCAATATTGCGCTTCAATACACAGTTGCGGTCAGAGACAAATTCATTCAGGCATATCAGGAAATAATGAATATGCAGATATGACTTGTTGTGGGAGGTTAATGATAAGATATGCCTGAAAGGTTACAGAAATTCCTTAATAGAATAAAGGATTGGTGGCAGAAGTTCACCACCAGACAGAAAGCTGTCATAATCAGCTCTGTAACGGTGGTAGCAGTTGCTCTTGTCATTCTGGGAGCTGTGCTTACGAGACCGCAGTATGTGACTCTGAAAGTCGCATCATCCGCAAAGGAAGCCCAGTCTGTACAGAATCTTCTTTCCGGTAATAAAGACATTACATGGAAGCAGTCAAGCGATGGAATGACTTTTTCCGTTCTGAAGAAAGATTATGGTCAGGCTTCAATTCTTCTTGGTACTAATAACATTGATTCTGACGGATATACTATTGAGGATGCCCTCAAGGGTTCATTTACAACGACAGAGTCCGATAAGAAAAAGACATATCAGCTTTATCTGGAAAACAGATACCAGAGTGCGCTGAAGACTTTAAGCAATGTTTCCGACGCGGAGATAAATCTCTATATTCCTGATGATGACGGCACAATAGTATCAGATAAAAAAGAACGTTCAGCCAGTGTAAAACTTGATCTTACAGGCAAGATGTCAAAGAGCCAGGCACGGGGCATAGCCAGGTGGATGGCTACAACTCTTGGCAATAAATCTACTGACAATATCACGATAATTGACAGCGATGGCAATACTCTTTTTTCGGGAAATGAGGAGCAGTCAGCAGCAGGAGCCGCTTCTGAAAACCAGGAAATCCGTCAGTCTGCAGAGAACGCCATGGCCGAAAAAGTCAAATCCGTTCTTTCGGGTTCTGATAATCTGGCTCTCTATGACAATGTAGCCGTAGGCGTAAATCTTTCCATGGATTTCTCGCAGGAAAGTTATCAAAATTATAATTACAGCGTAGACGACGGAAAGACTCAAGGGTATTTAAGCAGTCAGACTGTAGAAAAATCCACTTCCAAGGGCGGGACAGCCGGTACTCCGGGAACGGATTCAAATGATGATGAGAATTATGTTATTGAGGATGGAAGCACTTCGGAATCTTCCACTTCAAAGACAACGAGCCAGTATCTTCCCGACGAGAAAATAACCACTCATACAAATGAACAGGGCGCTCCGGATCTCAAGAATTCATCTATATCAGTTGTGGCGACAAATACCATCACATATTCTGAGGATACTTTGAGAAAACAGGGTAAACTCAAGAAGATGACATTTGATGAATTCCGCGCCAGGAATTCAAACAGAAAATCTGTAAAAGTAAGCAAAAAAATAGTTACTGCAGTTTCGCAGGCTACCGGAATACCGGAGTCAAATATTTCAATTCTTGCTTATGAGGTACCTTACTTCCAGTATTCCAAGAACCAGAGAAGCCTTACCGATTATTTGCAAATAATAATAGCTCTTCTTGTGTTTGCCCTTCTTGGATTCATAGTATTCAAATCTTTGAGAAGAAATGAGGAAGAAGCGGAAGAGAAGGAAGTCACGGTTGATGAACTTATGAACAAGCAGACCGATGAGGAACAGCTTGAGGATATAGGATTTAACGACAAGTCAGAAGCCCGTGTGCTTATTGAGAAATTTGTTGATGAAAAGCCTGAGGCAGTCGCAAGTCTGCTGCGTAACTGGCTGAATGAGGATTGGAGCTGACACTCATGGCAGAGGAAAACAAGGGACTTACAGGTGTTCAAAAGGCAGCTATCCTTCTGATCACGCTTGGACCCGAGAAATCAGCTGAAATATTCAAGCATCTGAAAGAAGATGAGATAGAGGAACTGACTCTTGAGATCGCCAATACCAGATCAGTCTCTCCTGAAACGAAGGAAGAAGTAATTAACGAATTCTATCAGATTTGTCTGGCTCAGCAGTATATTGCCGAAGGAGGAATCGGATACGCTAAGGAACTTCTTGAGAAGGCGCTTGGAAATGAAAAGGCCAAGGAAGTGATTGGAAAGCTGACGTCATCTCTTCAGGTCAGACCTTTCGACTTTATCAGAAAAACTGATTCTTCACAGGTACTTAATTTTATACAGGATGAGCATCCTCAGACAATAGCGATGATACTTTCTTATCTGTCCGCTCAGCAGGCAGCTCAGATACTCGGATCTCTCAATCCTGAGATGCAGGCTGATGTTGCAAAGAGAATAGCAACCATGGATCGCACATCACCGGATGTCATTAAGGAAGTGGAGAATGTGCTTGAAAGAAAGCTGTCTTCACTTATTAATCAGGATTATACAATAGCCGGCGGCGTGGATTCCATCGTTCAGATACTGAATGCCGTAGACAGAGGCACAGAGAAACGTATCATGGAATCTCTTGAGATAGATGAACCTGAACTTGCCGAGGACATCAGAAAGAAGATGTTCGTATTCGAGGATATCCTTCTTCTCGACGACCGTTCCATTCAGAGAGTGCTCAGAGATGTGGACAACTCTACTGTCGGTCTTGCGCTTAAGGGTGCTAATGAGGAAGTGCAGAATGTTATCTTCAAGAATATGTCCCAGCGTCTTGCTGCCATGATCAAGGAAGATATGGAATATATGGGTCCTGTCAGAATGAAAGACGTAGAGGAAGCACAGCAGCAGATTGTCGGCGTTATAAGAAAGCTCGAAGATTCCGGCGAAATTGTTATCTCTAGAGGCGGAGGTGACGATCTCGTTGTCTAATCGCGCAATTATCAGAAAAAACCGCATAAGAGAAGATAATGACAAGAGTGTCATAATTGACGCAAACGAAATCTTTGATGAAAAGATCGACGAGATAAAAAAAGATCTCTCTCTCCGTCAGCCGGGTAATAAAGATGAGAATGACGATGACGGAGTGGTTTCTCCTGATTCCGGGACACAGGAATCAATTGATGAATATAAGAGCAGCATACTCTCTGATGCCAGAGAAGAGGCAGACCGTATTTTAAATGATGCGAGAAATCAGTCTGAAAATATCATTAATGACGCAAGGAATGACGCTGAAAAAATAAGATCCGATGCTGAAGATGACGGAAAAGAAGAAGGCAGAAGACTTGGTCTTGACGAAGCGAGAGAAGAGCTCTCTTCCATGAAGGCAGGGCTTCAGGCAGAAAAGCAGAAACTGATCAGTCAGTATTCAGAGAAAGAAGAACAGATGGAGGAGAAACTTGTCGACGCAATTCTTGAAGTAGTCGATCATGTTTTTCATTCGGAACTTTCGGGCAAAAAGGATATTATAATGCATCTTGTTGAGGATACTTTAAGCGGATGCGAGCCTTCAGGGGAATTTCTGATCCATATGTCTCCAACGAATATCAGAGATTTTTCTGATGAGATAAAAAAGATACGTTCGGATGCTCCGGAAAACACTAATATTGAATTTGTCTCTGATGAAGCAATGGGTGATGATATGTGTACCATTGAGACTGACGGAGGAATTTTTGACTGTTCAATAGACACAGAGCTGGATGGTCTCATGCGTGATATCAAAGCCTTGTCCGGTAAAGGGTGATTCATGGATATTGTCGGAAAATATGAAGAATTAAAAGACAGACATTATTACAGAAAACTGGGTAAGGTGACCAAGGTAGTAGGTCTGACCGTTGAATCGGTAGGACCGGACGCGGCTCTTTCTGATCTTTGTCTCATATCCACTGCTGACAATAGTTCAAAAATCATGGCTGAAGTGGTGGGTTTCAGAGACAAACGCCTTATCCTTATGCCTTTTTATGATATGACAGGCGTAGGTGTAGGCTGTATTGTAGAAAATACCGGGAAACCCCTTTCTGTTTCAGTAGGAGATGATCTTTTAGGTCATTCCGTGGATGGAATAGGAAGACCCACAGATTTAAGAAAAGATGAGAGCCTTGATCTGCCTTATGAATATTCTGTGGAATCCGCTCCGCCGGATCCCATGAGCCGTGCGATAATAAAAGATCCCCTTCCTCTTGGCGTGAAAGCCGTGGATGGGCTTATAACGGTTGGTAAGGGTCAGAGAATAGGTATATTCGCAGGCTCCGGTGTGGGAAAATCCACCCTGATGGGAATGTTTGCGAGAAATACAAAAGCTGATGTTAATGTGATAGCTTTGATTGGAGAGCGCGGGAGAGAGGTAAGAGAATTTATTGAAAATGACCTCGGACCGGAGGGAATGGCAAGGTCTGTGGTAGTGGTAGCTACATCGGATAAGCCTGCTCTTATCAGAAACAAGGCGGCGAAGACTGCCACGGCAATCGCTGAATTCTTCAGAGACGAAGGCAGGGATGTGCTCCTTATGATGGATAATCTGACTCGTTTTTCCATGGCGCAGAGAGAGATCGGTCTGGCATCAGGCGAACCTCCGGTATCGAGAGGATATCCTCCGTCAGTCTATTCCGAGATGCCAAAACTTCTTGAGAGAGCAGGCAATTCAGGAAAAGGTTCCATCACAGGATTATATGCCGTGCTTGTTGACGGTGATGATTTCAATGAACCCATTTCCGATACAGCCAGATCCATTCTTGACGGACATATTATGCTTAGCAGGAGACTTGCCCAGCTGAATCACTACCCGGCTGTCGATGTGCTCCAGTCCATCTCAAGATGCATGAGTTCCGTAGCGTCGACAAAGCACAAAAAAGCCGCAGGACGTCTAAAAAATGTGATGGCCACATATGCTGAGGCTGAGGATCTTATAAATATCGGAGCATATAAAAAGGGCAGTAATAAAAACATTGACTTTGCTATCTCAAAGATAGATGATGTCAATTCTTTTCTTATGCAGGAAACGGATGAGAAATTCGATTTTGACGAGACCGTGGATATGCTTCTCAGGATGTTTCCTGATGAGAATAAGGATGAAAATGAGGAGTGATGAGTAATGGCCAGATTCACATACAGGATGCAGAATATCCTGAATATCACGGAGAAGATGGAGAGTCAGGCCAAAATTGCCTACTCTACGGCAGCGAGGGCTTTATCTGACGAGCAGGAACGTCTTTCGGAACTTCTGGTAAAGAAGGCCGATCTTAATGCGACTCTGAAAAAGAGCACAAGCGGCGATATCAACATTATGTCAATAAAGAGAATAAACGATTCCATCAGCATCATGGATATTCTTATAAAAGATCAAATGGCGGCAGTTATGAGGGCGGAAAATCTTCTTGAGGAACGCCGGGCAGCGCTTAAGAAAGAAATGATCAAAAGGAAGACACATGAGAAGCTCAAGGAAAAAGCTTTCGAGGAATTCAAAAAAGAAGAGATACATAAGGAAGACAAGGCTGTAGACGAGCTGACTGCATTTACTCACAGATCCAGATAATACCAGAGGAAGATTATGGCAGACGAGAAGAAACAGAAAAAAGATACAGAGGTAAAAAAGAAGAAAGAAGTATCAAAGAGCAAAGCTGATAATACAGGAATGACATCAGCTGATGGTGAGGAAGACGAAATAAAGGGCGGCGGACTGGCAGTCGCTGTTGTTGTTATGCTTATTGTCCTTGTCTGGCTTGCTATTTTCGCTCTGGTAGTGAAGACTGATGTGGGCGGGTTCGGTTCTTCTGTTCTGTATCCGGTTCTAAAGGATGTGCCTGTCGTGAACAAGATCCTGCCAAAGTCAAAGGAATACGCCAAGGAAGACAGTCAGTATTCATACAAGACAACAGGCGATGCCATAAAGAGAATAAAGGAACTCGAAAAGGAACTTAAAGAGGCAAAAAAGAAGACGGGCGCAAATGACGCCAAGCTTGCAGATCTGGAAGCTCAGTCCAAGGAACTTCAGAAATACAAGCAGAATGAGGCGGCATTTGAAGCTGAAAAAGAAAAATTTGATAAAGAGGTTGTTTTTTCCGACAAAGCACCCGATATAGAGAAATATAAGGAATATTATGAGAGTATAGAGCCGGATAACGCCGCGACAATCTACAAGGAAGTAGTCGAACAGCAGCAGCAGTCCAAGGAAGTCAAGGAATATGCTGCTACTTATTCTGCGATGGATCCTGAACAGGCAGCAGGTATATTTGATTCAATGAAGAATAATCTGAATCTTGTTGCCAAGATCCTCGATGCTATGGACAGCGACTCCCGGGGTAAAGTTTTGGGTGCAATGGATGCAAGTACGGCGGCTGCCGTTACGGAGATCATGAATCCGTCCAAATAAAGCCTGATTTTACCTGAACCTTTAGATTGAAAGGAGATATTATATGGCAGGCACTGACCTGACAGAGATCTCATCCGGTGAAAGAGTCCGCTCCGGATCGGGGTCTGAGAAGAAGAACGGACGCGTTACTTCCTGTAACGGCGATTTCGGTAAAATAATGCTTGAGAGATCGAAAAAAAGCAGCATTGTTTCCGATTCCGTTTCTGTAAAGCCTGATAACGTCAAAAATGATCCAAAGAAGGAGGATGATAAAGTTTCATCTTCCGACAAAGACGGTTTATTAAAGACTGACAGCAAAATCAAAAAGAAAATCACTGATAAAACCAAGGGAAATAATAAGTCTGATGATTCCGGTCTTAAAGAGGCTTCAGATTCTTTTTCCCAATCTGTAGAAAAGATCTTAAAGGATGAGCTTTCAGTGTCTTCTTCTGATATAGAAGACGCTATGGCTAAGCTCGGCCTTCAGTTTACGGATCTCATCGATCCATCCAATCTTATCAAAGTAATCACTTTTCTTAAGGGTTCTAATGACAATCTGTCCATGCTGATGGCTGAAGAAATTCCGGCTGTTATGAAGATGGTTTCCGATCTTTCAAAAGAACTTTCCGAGACTCTCGGTATGAAGACAGAGGAACTTCAGGCTGCATTTTTAAGTGAGAATAATAAGGCAGGTTCCATTGATATCTCTGAAATGAATCCGGTAAAAAATGATCAGGCTTTAAGTCAAGACGAAATGAAACTTTTAAATACAGTGCAGCCGAAAGCTTCTACAGAGGCGGAAAAGGCTGACACATCCGCAAAGGATACTGCATCTCCTGACGATCCATCCATTCAGCCGGAATTCACAGTAATAAAAACAGAGAATGAAGGCGGGGATTTTGCGGATGATACCGGAAAGGATATGTCTCATAACAGCCATATGCCAAATATTTTCACTTCAGCATTAAATGAGAACACCGGGCTTCAGACCGATAACTATATCCCCTTTCAGGCTGAGGAAAAAGTTAATGCAAGGGACATCATCTCCCAGATAGCGTCACAGATAAAAAATGTAAGAACAGAAGATATGCAGAGACTTACCATGACGCTAAAGCCCGAGCATCTTGGCAAGCTTATGATGGATATCACGGAAAAGAACGGTATTGTACGGGCAAGAATAATCACTGAGAATGAAAATGTGAAAAATGCCCTTGAGACCCAGCTTGAGTTATTTAAAACCAGTGTGAATGAGCGAGGGCTCAAGGTAAATGAAATTGAAATCTCAGTTGCTTCTCATGGAGCCGGAGAGGGCGGATCTACCGGAGCATCTCCGGGCAATATGGAGAATAACGGTTCAAACGGCAGCGGGAACAACGGTGAGACAGATAATTACAGAATGAGAAATATCGATCTTCATAATACGGAGGATATGCCTGATGATATGACAGAGGCTGAAAAGATTACCGCAAGCATTATGAGAGCCGAAGGCAACAGGGTCAATTACAGCGCTTGAGAAAGGAGATAAGATGTCACTTACTGCAAAGGTTTCTGATGGAAGAGTAGTTGATAATTCCAAAGCAGCAAAGACAGCTGCTGATAAAATCGGAAAGAAAGAGAGAAAAACAACAGGCAATTCATCATTTGACAAGAATATGTTTCTAAAGCTTCTTGCGGCTGAGATGCAGTATCAGGATCCGCTTTCTCCTACTGATAATACTCAGTATGTTTCAGAGATGGCATCATTCTCCCAGGTTGAAGCTACTACTAATGTCAGCGATACTGTAACCAGAATGAGCGCCAACAATCTGATTGGAAATTATGTGACCGTTCGCTCTGACGGACAGGAAGTAACCGGAGTTGTGGATTATGCAACAAAGAAAGACGACGGGACATATATTTCCATTTCCGGCAACGAATACAATGTTGATGATGTCATAAAGATTGAAGAGGGTAATTATTATGAAGCCAAGGTAACTGCCAATACTCTTCATGGAATGATAGCATCACTTCCGGATCCTGAAAGATACACCGGCGATAAATCGGATGATATTGAAAAGGCTATAAAGGTTTTTAATTCTATGTCTGATTACGCCAAGAGTTTTCTTTCAGATAATGACAAGACGAAGATTCAGGCTCTCTCTCAGAAAATGCAGAAAGCCGATTGATTTTAAGGAGGTATATATATGTTAAGGTCACTTTATTCCGGAGTGTCAGGTCTGAGGACCCATCAGACCAAGATGGATGTCATCGGTAACAATATAGCAAATGTCAACACGGTCGCATTCAAATCATCATCAGTTACTTTCTCCGATGTGCTTTATCAGACTACTTCAGGCGCCAGCGCTCCTACTGAAAAACTCGGAGGAAAAGATCCGAATCAGGTAGGTCTGGGCGTCATGTCCGGATCAACGAAAGTATCGATTGAAAACGGAGGTTCTGAACAGTCGACGGGTGATGCTACAGATATCAAGCTCACAGACGGAAATGCCACTAATTTCTTCATTGTAAATAATGGTTCAGAGAATGTCTTTACAAGAGCAGGTTCTTTCTATTTTGATGTAAATGGGAATCTTGCCATGACATCTACCGGTTATCTGGTACAGGGTTGGGGAGCAGATCAGAAGACCCAGACAATAAAGCGTGATACAGTGTCTCCTTTAAGAATCATGCAGGCTGCAAATCTTACCAGCAGTCCGGAGGCCACGACAAATGCCATTGCTACGGGTATCATCGATAAAAATACTCCTGCCGTTTCTTCAAACGACGGATATATAATGAATCTTTCCTTCTATGACCAGAAGGGATATGCCTATACGGCTAAATTTGCCGTACATTCCGTAGATCCGGAAGAGGGCAAATACAATGTGGAACTAAAGGATATACTTGACTCCAACAGCAAGAGCATTCTCGATCAGTATCTTGCGCAGACAACTGACACGAACGGCAATGCGGTGACTCATTCCGTGGCTGATATCTGGGGCAGGGCAACAACTACTCCGAAGAATTACACATTGACAGAATCATCTGCATATAATATCAGCGGCAGCACGATTACTATAACATCAGGCGCTTTTGAGGGTTATACGGCGAGCCTCGGAACTACAGATCTGACCGGATCAGGAACGGACGCGGCTCTTACTTTCCATAAGCCTGCCGGCTCCACAGGAACAGGAGCAGATGAAACCACCGTATCACTTCAGTCCATGTTTGGCGTCTCAAACAATATTGCTGCTGGAATAACAACAGGAGCTGACGGCAACACATCCATTACTCTTGGATCCGACGGACAGCTGCAGGCGACGGTTCAGACACCTTCAATCGCAAATGATCTTAAATTCAGTTCATCAGACGGAACATTTACCTATATCGGCGAGACGGGCAATAAGACCGCTAAGCTGAATCTTGACGCCCTTAATTCTCTTTTTGATAACGGTGCAGGTCCCTTTGTCGATATTGACTATGACTTTACAGGTACAAAAAATCTTGACAACGGCAAGACATCAACACTTGCGTCCACTAACGGAGATACGACAGGCACCATAGGCAAGGGCAAGAAGATAGGCAAGATGACAGGTGTATCCATTGATCAGAGCGGAAAGATTTTCGGCTCTTATGATAATGGCAATACATCACTTCTCGGTCAGATTGCCGTTGCCCAGTTTTCAAATGCGTCCGGTCTCCAGGCGCTGGGCAATAACTGCTATGGTCAGACACTTAATTCGGGTGAATTTGATGGCATAGGAACCGAGGTAACTTCTGACGGCGGCTCGATGACTACAGGAGTTCTTGAAATGTCAAATGTCGATCTTTCGAAGGAATTTACAGAGATGATAACAACCCAGAGGGGCTTTCAGGCAAATTCAAGAATCATAACGGTTTCTGACTCTATGCTTGAAGAACTTGTAAACTTGAAGAGATCTTAAACGTATAATCATTAACCTTTTTATTCAGCCATGCAGGTCTTGCATGGCTTTTTCTTTATAATATTTATCTTATGTAAACTGGACATTGAACCTCTAATCTAGTAAGATATGAATGATGTTTTTTTGGGAGACATATTGATAGTTATTCGTTACTATTGATGGATGGTGATAAAGTGGATATTGCATCTCTTATTTCGATATTTGGTGGATTAGTAGTTATCATTTACGGTATATTGTCGACAGGCGCCAAGCTTACAAGTTATATCGATTATCCTTCGATCATTATTACTTTCGGAGGAGCATTCATGGCGACCATCGGATGCTTCAAAATGCCGGAATTTATTAACGGAATGAAGGGAATGAACCTGATTTTCAAGGAACCTCAAGGGTCAAAGCCGGGAGACATAATAAAGACCATAATAGATCTTGCAAATGTCTCCAGGAAAGAGGGTCTTCTTGCCCTGGATGAGGCTACAAGCAGCATAGAGGATCCTTTCTTAAGGAAGGGTGTAATGCTTGTTGTCGATGGAACTGATCCGGATCTTGTAAGAGGCATATTGGAGACAGAACTTAATTCAATAGAAGACCGTCATAAAAAAGTCTGGTCAGTATGGGATAAACTGGGTGAGATGGGACCTGCATGGGGAATGATTGGAACACTCATAGGACTAATCAATATGCTGAATGATCTGCAGGATGCTTCCAGTATCGGACCTAATATGGCAGTCGCGCTTATTACCACACTATATGGTTCGATACTTGTAAACTGGCTTGCAACACCTGTTTCAGGAAAGCTTCAGGAAAATAATGCGAATGAGATAGCCACGAAGACTGTGATAGTCGAGGGTCTTCTATCGATCCAGGCCGGAGAGAATCCCAGAGTTATTGAAGAAAAATTAAAGACTTTCCTTTCTCCGGCAGAGAAAGAGAGCATGGGCGGAGCTGAAAACGAGGCAGCTGACGGAGGTCAGGCAAATGGCTAGGCAGAAGAAAGAAGATCCGCCCAAGGGAGCTCCCGCATGGCAATCGACATTTTCAGACCTGATGAATCTTCTTCTTTGCTTTTTCGTCTTGCTTTTCTCCATGTCTACAGTCGATGCAAAGAAATATGAAGTCGTAGTTCAGTCTTTTAAACAGGCTTTTTCTGTGCTCCCATCAGGTGGAACCACTATAGGAAAAGAGGGAACTCTTATTTCCACCGGCGTTAGCGCGCTTAAGGAATTTGATAATTATTTTAATGCCTCCACCGCTAATGAGGGTGATACAAAAAATGAGAATAACGAAGATACCGGCAATGAAAATTCCGGAAATAAGAATAACAGCGACAATAAAGAAGAAAGCAGTAATAACGATAAGGATACTTCCGAAAAGGAGGTAACTGAAGAGGAAGCAAAAGAAAAATACCAGGCCGAAGAGATGTCGCAGTCAGAAAAGATGGCGGAGGAAATAGAACAGAAAGCCGCTGAATATGGATTGTCGGATATACTTGATGTGGATTATAATGGACAGTATGTAAAATTGACTTTGAATGGCGCGATACTATTTGATTCAGGCAAATCTGATTTTGTATCTGAAGCCCAGCCTGTGCTTGATAAGATATCCGGCATTATAGAAGGGTATCCCACTAATCTGATTGAAATCGAGGGTCATACTGATAATGTGCCAATACATTCAAAGAAATACGAGAGCAATGATGTCCTGTCTATGTACCGGGCACTCAGTGTCGCAAACTACATCAGATCAAAGACAACCATTAATCCGGGGAATATCATCTCGTCAGGACGAGGTGAATATGATCCTATAGCAGATAACAGTACGCCTGAGGGAAGATCTTTAAACAGGCGTGTAGTAATTAAAATATATAATGATCTGAATTCTCAGGACGTTAATAAACAGTGATTAGAAAGCAGTGGATCAATTGAAGAGAAATATGGTATCGGTAATAACTCTTGCACTTTTGATTATCAATCTGATTCTTACGGCTCTTCTTCTGGTGAGTGTATTACCGGAGACAAGAAATGCCAATAATCTTATTTCAAAAGTTGCCGGAGCTATTGATCTTGAGACTGGATCAAGCGCAAAGTCCAAGTCAAGCGTTAACCCTGATGACATCAATCCGTACAGCATAAAAGACGCTATGATGATAAACCTGAAAGCTGATTCTGACGGTAACAGCGCAATAGCAAGTGTAACGGCGGTTCTTTCCCAGGACAAGAATAGCAAGAGCTATAAAAAATTCGGCGGCTCTAAGACTGACGGATATGCTGATATAATAAAGGACATTATCAATAAGACTGTCAGAGAATATACAAAAGAAGAATTCCAGTCCAATACTGACAAGGTCCAGAAAGAAATTCTCAATAAATTGAATGATTATTTTGGAAACAATCTCTATGTGTCTGTTGGTTTCCCTACCAGCACAGTTGAAGATACACAGTAAAAATCATTATCCAACGGATTGAAAGGAGGTGAGACGACTTGAGTGACGTATTGTCACAAAGTGAAATTGATAATTTGCTTCAGGCTCTTAACAGCGGAGATGTGGATGTAGAGGAGATGAAGAAGTCAAATGAGAATACTGTAAAGGATTATGACTTCTCAAGACCTTCCAAGTTTTCCAAGGAACATTTAAGAACGCTTGAGATGATATTTGATCAGTACGGACGGCTTTTGTCAACCAACCTGCCTGTATATCTCCGGAAAAATATTCAGGTAGATGTTATGAATGCCGAAGCAGTTACTTACAAGGAGTTTTCAAATGCTCTTTCTAATCCTGTAATTCTCGGCATAGTGGATTTTGAACCCCTGAAGGGAAATATTATTATCGAGATGGCCACCAAGCTCGGTTACACCATTGTAGACAGAATGCTTGGAGGCGCCGGAGAACCACTGGAGAAGGTCAGGGATTTCTCTGAAATCGAGCTTCTCATTATTGAACGTATTATGAAAGTATGCGTGGATCTTCTTAAAGAACCGTGGCAGAATGTACTTGAGATTTCGCCTGAACTTAACCGTATTGAGACTAATTCGCAGTTCGCTCAGATAATTTCACCGACAGAGATGATTGCTCTTATTACAATCAATATGAAAATCGGAGATGTGGAAGGCATGATGAATATATGTCTTCCATATATCACTCTTGAACCTGTGATGGATAAGCTTAATACCAAATTCTGGTATTCAAATCTTCAGGAAAAGAATGACGAGACATACGAAGATACTATTGAACATCTGATTTCCAGAGCAAACATTCCAATACGTGTGGTTCTTGGGAAATCCACTTTGTCTGTCGATGATTTTGTTTCCCTGCAGACCGGTGACATCATTCGTCTTTCCACCAAGGTTGATGATGAATTGCCTGTTTATGTCGGAAACATACATAAATTTATGGCTCTTCCCGGTTCATCGGGTAATAATTACGCCGTGAAGATAACAGATATACTGAAGGAGGACGATGATGAGTGACGGCTCGTTATCCCAGGAAGAAATAGACGCGCTTCTCCATGGCGGCGATTCAGCTCCTGCTGAAGAAAGTGCTGCCGAAGATTCGCTGTCGCCTGATGAAATTGATACAATTGGCGAGATAGCAAATATATGCATGGGCACGGCAGCCACAGCGCTATTTTCTCTTGTAAATAAAAAAGTCGAGATATCAACACCGGTTGTATCATATTCTGATTGGGAATCACTTGAGAAAGAATATGAAAAACCTTGTGTGATGATCCGCATTACCTATACCAAAGGATTATCCGGCAGCAATGTGCTGGTTCTTAAAGAACGGGATGTAAAAGTCATCACTGATCTTATGATGGGCGGTGACGGAACAAATACTGACAGCGAGATTACTGATATTCATCTCTCGGCTATCAGCGAGGCTATGAATCAGATGATGGGAAGTTCTGCCACATCTCTTTCGTCCATGCTGAATAAAGTGATAGATATCAGTCCTCCCGAGTCTTCACTTATCGATTTGAAGGAGCCTGAATCAGGAGAAGATATTGATTCATTCCTGAAGGAAAGATTTATTAAGATAGAATTTCACCTTCAGATCGGTGATCTCGTTGATTCGAAGTTAATGCAGCTCTATCCCATATCTCTCGCAAAGAAGATGGTTGAGAATGTTAAGGCAAATATGGAAAATGATTCCAATTCCACTGTTGATAACTTAGCTGATGGCAGCGGAATCAGACAGGTTCAAAATGAGCCTCCGGTAAATGACAGGACTTCAAATGACAAAAACATGAATTCTTATTCAACCGGAAACATGAACCGGATGAATGGCATGGATAATGGCATGGACAATGGCATGAACCGGATGAATGGCATGAATAATAGCATGAACCAGATGAATGGCAGGATGAATGGTATGAATGAAAAGCCGGTAAATGTGTCTGCGGCTCAGTTTTCTCCATTAAGCAGTGTTTCAAATCCGCCACTTCTTCAGGAAAACATTGATCTCATCAAGGATGTTCCACTTGAGGTGACAGTAGAGCTTGGCAGGACCAAAAAATCCATACAGGATATTCTTGATTTTGCGCCCGGAACTATAATAGAGCTGAATAAGATTGCCGGAGAGCCTATCGATGTGCTTGTAAACGGAAAGTATGTTGCAAAAGGAGAGGTAGTTGTTATAGAAGAATCCTTTGGCATTCGTATTACAGAGATTCTTAAATAAACAATAAGGAGAAATATATGGGTAAGAACATTCTTATATGTGATGATGCAGCTTTCATGAGGATGATGATCAAGGATATTCTGACAAAAAACGGATATAATGTTGTCGGAGAGGCAGAAAACGGTAAAAAAGCTGTTGAGGCATACGGTGAATGCAATCCTGATTTAGTGCTTATGGATATTACCATGCCTGAAATGGACGGTATTCAGGCGCTCAAAGAGATTCGCGCCAAGGATCCGTCTGCATCAGTTATCATGTGTTCTGCAATGGGACAGCAGGCAATGGTCATTGAAGCTATTCAGTCAGGGGCCAAGGACTTCATAGTAAAGCCTTTCCAGGCAGAGAGAGTTCTGGAGGCTGTTAAAAAGGTAATAGGATAAATATGGTTCTTCTTACGTCTTCAATGTTTGAAAATGTCTTTCATCTGATCGTCGAAATTGTTATTTTTGCAGGTGTCATTTTTCTTACATATATGACTACCCGTTTTATAGGCGGTTATCAGAAGAACAAATCTCTTAATCAGAATCTTGAGATAATCGAGACTATCAGGGTCACTAATAATAAATATATTGAGATAATCCGTGCCGGCGAAAACAGGTTCTTTGTGATTGGTATCGGAAAAGATGAAATTACGAAGATAGGCGAACTTACTGAAGACGAGATCAAATCTGGTGGCGATAAGAACTCTGACAACAATCCTTTCAAGGATTTTATGGATTCGTTCCGGAAGAAAAACGAAAAATAACCTTTTGATGAAGAAATTCAAAAAATTAATTACAATAATTTCATTAATAAGCGCTGCATTGTTTCTTACAGCAGCTCTTTCGAGCGCATATTCTTTTCGTGTACATGCAGAACCGAATACCTCATATGGACCTACTGAGAATGCGCCGAATGCCAGTGACAAAACCACTACCGGTGATGGCTCCTTTACATTGTCATTCGACGGAGATACAGGTTCTCTTTCATCTACAGTGAAGATTCTTCTGGTGCTGACTGTTTTGTCTCTGGCACCGGCTATTCTTGTGATGCTTACCAGTTTCACGAGGATCATTGTGGTTTTGCACTTTGTTCGTGCTGCTATTGGTACACAGACATCTCCTCCCAACCAGGTTCTTACAGGACTTGCTCTGTTTCTGACACTTTTTATTATGTGGCCAACCTTTCAGCAGATCAATAAAAATGCGATAAAACCGCTTGATCAGGGTAAAATTACAGAAGAGCAGGCTGTAAAGAGGGCAGAGAAGCCACTTCGGGAATTTATGTACGGGCAGACTCAGACAAAGGATCTTGATATGTTCTGCGACATAGCTGATGTGTCTTACAAAGACGGCGATTATGATTCGGTTCCATTTTATGTTCTTGTTCCGTCTTTTATGCTGTCAGAACTTCGGACTGCATTTATTATCGGATTCCTTATTTATATTCCTTTTATTGTTATCGATATGGTCGTATCTTCGGTTCTTATGTCTATGGGTATGATGATGCTGCCGCCGACAACCATTTCGCTGCCCTTCAAGATACTCTTGTTTGTGCTGGCTGACGGATGGAATCTCGTTATCAGCGGCGTCGTCAAGACATTTTATTAGGAGGTAAATTATGACTGAAGGACAGGTACTTGATATTATGCGTGACGCCATTTATCAGGTTGTAATAAATTCTGCGCCGGTTCTTATCATTTCCCTCATTGTGGGACTTGTGATAAGTATTTTTCAGACTGTTACATCCATCCAGGAACAGACCATCACCTTTGTTCCAAAGATTTTATGCACGTTTCTGGCTATTGTCATATTTGGTTCATTTATTATCAAAAATCTGACCGGTTACATGACTGATCTCTGGAATAATTTTTCACAGTTCATTAAATAGGCAATGAATGGTTAACTATACTTTTTCACTGGCAAATTTTGAATACTTTCTACTGATTCTGGTAAGGATCGCCTCTTTTATTTTTGCAGCTCCGTTTTTCAGCCTGCCGAATGTTCCAAGAAGAGTGAAGATCGCCTTTTCTTGTTTTCTGGCAATTATGGTTACGACTTTACTTCATCCGGAAAATACCACATCATATTCGTCAGTTATAGGGTATGCAGCTATTGTAATAAAAGAAGCGACAACAGGATTGCTTATTGGTTTTGTGGCTAATATATGCAGTAATATAATTATATTTTCCGGTAATGTAATCGATATGGATATAGGTCTTTCGATGGCTACAGAATTTGATCCGTCAATGAAGACATCGGTTACACTCACAGGACAGATGTATTATTATTTCCTTAACATGATGCTTATAGTAACCGGAATGTATCAGTACGTTATCAGAGCTGTCATGGATTCTTTTACTTCGATCCCTGTGGGAGGAGCAATAATCCGCCCTGATAATCTGCTTCATTCCATGATTTCTTTTATGTCAAATATGTTCATTATCTCATTCAGGATCATTCTGCCTGTCTTTGCCTGCACCATGATCTTAAATGTCGTGCTTGGCGTCATCGCAAAAGTCGCCCCTCAAATGAATATGTTTTCCGTCGGTATACAGATGAAGATGCTTCTGGGCTTTGGAATCCTCCTTCTCACCACATTTCTTTTCCCCCATGCTGCCGATATGATTTTTACAGAGATGAGGCAGATGACGATTTCTGTGATCAGGGGGATGAGCTGATGGAAGAAAGACTGCCTTTGAATCTTGATCTTCAGTTTTTTGCAAAAGACGGTCCGGGCGGGGAAAAAACAGAACCCGCAACTCCGAAAAAGCTTTCGGACGCAAGAAAGAAAGGTCAGGTTTCAAAATCTCACGAGCTGACGTCTTCCTTTGAGTTAATAACCGCTTTTTTATGTCTTAAAATATTTGTAAACACTCTTGGAAACAGGCTTATGAATATCTTTTCATTCACTTATTCAAGAGAAATACCTGAATTTGTGTCAATGAACAGAAAAGGTGTCAGTATTCATTCCTATCTAATGCTCTTTACCGATGTGATGCTGCAGATCATTATATGCTGTCTGCCTTTTTTTCTTGTGGGATTTCTTGTATCTTTTATAGGCGATCTTATACAGGTGAGGTGGCAGGTTTCCTATGAACCGCTGAAGCCTTCGCTGTCAAAGCTGAATCCTTTAAACGGATTCAAGAGGATGTTTTCAAAACAGGCTTTGTTTGAACTTTTTAAGTCTATATTTAAGGTGGTTCTTATCGTTCTCGTTGCATATCAGTCGATAAAAGGTCATGAGAAAGAGATCTTTATTCTGTATGAGATACCTCTTCCCAATGCCATATCCCTGATAGGAACTATTATAATTGATACAGGAATCAGGATAAGCGTCGTTTATCTGATCATAGGTTTCCTTGACTGGATTTTTCAGAAGAGAAAATTCACAGAGGAAATGAAGATGACTAAGCAGGAAGTCAAGGATGAATATAAGGATACAGAAGGAGATCCTGAGATAAAGTCCAGACAGAGACAGAAGATGAGGGAAGCTTCACAGCGAAGGATGATGAAGGATGTTCCCAAGGCGGATGTTGTAATCACTAACCCGACTCATATTGCTATAGCAATAAAGTATGATGCGGAAAAGAACAGTGCGCCTGTTGTGCTTGCAAAGGGCGAGGATTATCTGGCGGCAAAAATAAAAGATGCTGCCAGAGACGCCGGAGTTCCTGTGATGGAAAATAAACCGCTTGCAAGAGCTCTGTATGCGACAGTGGAAATAGGTGAAGAGATACCTCAGGAGTTATATGAAGCAGTAGCGGAAATTCTCGCAATTGTCTATAATAAACGTATGTAACTATTGTCATGAATGAGTGGTCAGAGGTATTTTGGACACTCATATCATATGATGATTACAGTGTCAAAAGTCTGCAGTCATATATGCGAAATCAATGCTTTACAGGGAAAGGAGTGACAAGTGAATAAGGCATTTAAAAAGCTTGGAATTTCTCCCATGGATCTGGCAGTCGTGGCTTATATGCTGGCAGCTGTTCTTTTTTTCATTATTCCTATCCCTTCATGGCTTCTTGATGTGCTTCTGGCCTTCAATATTTCCATTTCACTTGTGGTACTTTTAAATACGATTTTTATCAAGAGAATTCTTGACATGTCATTTTTCCCGACGCTTCTTCTCTTTACGACCATTTTCAGGATTGCCTTGAATGTGAGCTCTACCCGTCTGATTCTGACAACCGGTGATCCGGGTAATGTTGTAAAGACATTCGGCGGATTCGTTGGCGGCGGCAATCTGATAATCGGCGCCGTTATATTTGTTATCATTTTGATAATTGAATTTATTGTTATTAATAAAGGTTCTGAGCGTATCGCAGAGGTTGCGGCAAGATTTTCGCTGGATGCCATGCCGGGAAAGCAGATGGCGATAGACGCAGATTTGAATACCGGTGTAATTACCGATGAAGAGGCGAAGAAGAGAAGAAAAGAACTTCAGGACGAGTCATCTTTCTTCGGTAACATGGATGGTGCTACGAAGTATGTTAAGGGAGACGCTACCGCAGGTCTTATTATTACTGTGATCAATATTATCGGCGGCACGATAATGGGAATTACAAGAGACGGCATGTCCGCTATTGATGCTTTGCAGAATTTCGGTCAGCTGACCATAGGAGACGGATTGTCATCACAGATACCGTCTCTTCTGATTTCGCTTTCAACCGGTATTCTGGTTTCAAAGGGATCTACTGATGCTGATTTTGGAACGACTGTCATATCTCAGCTTTTCGGACTTCCGAGGGTTATGTATCTGGTAGGCGCTGTGCTTTGCATTCTTGGTATTTTCACACCTCTTAACGTCGTTATTTTTGTCGGTCTTGGCATTGTATTTATTTTTGCAGGCACACGGGTTGACAGGCAGCTGAAGATGCAGACCGTGACGGAGGCTGTGAATGAGGAGGAAAATGACGCGGAAGAGATCAGAAAACCTGAGAATGTTGTATCTCTTCTGCAGGTCGATCCCATCGAACTGGAATTCGGATATGGAATCATACCTCTTGCAGATGTGAACCAGGGAGGAGACCTTCTTGACCGTGTAGTTATGATAAGACGGCAGATTGCCCTTGAACTTGGTACCGTAGTTCCCATTATAAGACTGCGTGACAATATCCAGCTTAATCCGAATCAGTATATTATAAAAATAAAAGGCATACAGGTAGCTGAAGGCGAAATCTTATTTGATCATTACATGGCTATGAATCCCGGAGCTGTGGAAGAGGAAATCACAGGTATACCTACAGTGGAGCCTTCATTCCATCTGCCTGCCATCTGGATCACGGAATCACAGAGGGAACGGGCGGAAAGTCTGGGATATACCGTAGTGGATCCGCCTTCAATTATTGCGACTCATCTTACGGAGGTGATAAGGGAACACATTGCGGATCTCCTTACCAGACAGGATGTACAGAATCTTGTTGACAATCTGAAGAAGACAAATCCTGCTCTTGTGGATGCGCTGATACCCAAGCTCATGGATCTGGGTGAGGTTGAGAAAGTCCTTCAGAATCTTTTGAGAGAAGGAATTTCAATCAGGGATCTTCTGTCTATTTTTGAAATTCTGGCGGATTATGCTTCTACAACCAGAGACACAGATGTGCTGACGGAGTATGTCCGTCAGGGTTTGAAGCCGGCTATTTCCGCAAAATATTTTCCTGCCAATCAGTCTACTGATGTCATAACGCTGGATCCTGAACTTGAGAAGACTATTATGGCGTCTGTAAAGCAGACAGAGCAGGGGGCTTTTATTACGCTGGAGCCTGACAAGGTGAGTGCCATCATGGACAGACTCGGCGTCTTTATCGATCAGTTTGATAAGGAAGGCAAGAATCCGATCGTCGTATGTTCTCCGATCGTTCGTATGTATTTCAAGAAATTAACGGAGGATTACTTCAAGGATCTTACTGTAGTATCATATAATGAGATTGAGTCAAATGTAGAGCTGCATTCGGCAGGTATGGTGAGCTTAAATGACAATTAAGAAATTTACGGGACAGACAAAGGAAGAAGCAATTGATGAAGCGAGAAATGAACTCGGTTCAAACGTTGTGATAATGAACGTAAAGGAAGTAAGGCCGGGCGGCTTTTTCGGCTTCTTTAAAAAGAGCAGTTATGAGGTGACAGCTGCCGTAGAAGAAGAAAATGTAGTATATAAGAAGCCGGATAATCAGGGACGTCCTCATTTTGACGCGACCGTATCTGATGAGTCGGTCGTATCAAAAAATGACACGCCTGTATTGAAGTCTATTGCTGATGAAACAAATAAGGAAACAGATATTTCACTGAAGAACTCGGGACAAACTGTGGATGGAATAGATACTGCTTCCCTTAAGGATGCTTTCCATGCTGTAAATGAAGTGGTTCAGAAAAATTATATAAAAAAAGAAAAGGTGAAAAGGAAGTCACCCGGCTCTGAAATTTACAGAGAGGAGGATATCAGGAAGAAAGCGGCAGTGAACACTGCACCTGATATTGAGTCACCGGTAAAAAATAAAGGAGCAAACAGGCAGTTCTCAAAGATCGTTTATAATACTCTCCTTAATAACGGCGTTGCAGAAGCTGATGTAAATCAGATTTTAAAGGATATGGAGCGTGTGCTTGAAAATGGCAACAGCCTCGATTATATCCTTTCAGGTATTTATCAGAAGATAATACTTATGCTGGGCAAGCCTCATCCAATTATTCTTTCCGATAAAAAACCATGTGTCGTTTTTTTCATTGGACCGACCGGAGTCGGAAAGACTACCACGATTGCAAAGATTGCCTCATCATTCAAACTGTCGAAAAATAAAAATGTGGCTCTTTTCACCACAGATACATACAGGATAGCGGCGGCAGAGCAGCTCAGAACTTACGCAAGTATCTTAAGCGTACCTTTTGAAGTGATCATGGAAGATGAAAATATTAACGATTATATTCAAAAATATGAAGATAAGGATCTGATTCTTGTCGATACCGCTGGATTTTCTCATAAAAATGATTCTCAGCGGGATGCAATGAAAAACCTTCTTGGTGCTGTTGACAGGGAATATACGAAAGAAGTATATCTCGTGCTTTCTGCTACAACGAGATTCAGTGATATGAGGGCTATCATTGACAGCTACAGGGAATATACTGATTTCTGTCTTCTGTTTACGAAAATCGATGAAACAGATATATACGGTCCTATTCTGTCAGCAAGGCTCTATGCCGATAAAGATCTGTCCTACGTAGGCTCCGGTCAGAATGTTCCCGATGACATCTCTATAGTGGATATTCAGAAGATGGCTCGTCTTCTATTAGGAGGTCACTGATATGGATCAGGCTGAACGTTTAAGAAATGTAATTAAAGTTCGTAATCAGGCTAGGCTGGATCGTGGAAGCGTCATCACAATAACATCCGGTAAGGGAGGAGTAGGAAAGTCAAATACGGCTGTAAATCTTGCTGTATGGCTGACCAAACTAGGCAAGAAGGTCATTATTTTCGATGCCGATTTTGGTCTTGCAAATGTTGAGGTGATGTTCGGTACTGTTCCGAGATATAATTTGTCGGATCTTATCTATGGCAATAAGACCATTCAGGAAATAATCACGGTAGGACCACTCGGAATAGGATTTATTTCAGGCGGATCCGGTATAGTATCCTTAAATAATCTGACAAGTGACCAGATTTCATATATGATTCAGTCACTTTCCAGCCTGAATGAGATGTGCGATGTATTGATAATAGATACAGGCGCAGGCGTGACAGATCAGGTGCTTGAATTTGTAATGGCAAGTCCGGAGGTTCTCCTTGTATCAACTCCGGAACCAAGTTCAATAACTGACTCATATTCTCTGATGAAGGCCATGTATACCGATCCCAGATTTAACCGCAGCGAGACAAGAATAAGAATCATAGCAAACAAGGTTCAGTCTGCTCAGGAAGCAAGGCAGCTTTATAATAAATTATCGAATGTAGTCAGACAGTTTTTACATGGCGATACAGAATATCTTGGCATGATACCTTTTGATCTGACTCTCGAAAAATCTGTCAGAGCTCAGAAAATTGTTTCTCTTGAGAATCCGACTGCGAAGGCGGCGACAGCTTACAGGGAGATCGCAGAAAAGCTGACGGGTTCTGATGACAATTCTCGTGGCAAATGGGGCATCTCCAGATTTTTCAGTCATTTTATTAGAAGGTAAGAGGATAATATATGGAACTGGATGAGATAACTCCCGGATGCAGACTTGATATACTGGAAATGGACGAAAAAGAGAATAAGAGTAATAAGACCTATAAAAGCAGTCTTTACAGCGTACTTGACAATGATACCATAGAGGCTACCGTGCCGACGGTGAGGGCAAGACTTATTCCTTTAGACCGTGAAAGAGAATTCTATTTCGTATTCATTACAGATAAAGGTCTTCTCCGCACTAAAGGGATCGTCACTGATATCTATAAGCGCGGAAATTTTTATCTGATGAAGGTTCATCTGAACGGTCACCTCAGTAAATATCAGAGAAGAGAATTCTACAGAATTGACTGCATGATCCCTGTTATTTATCAGTCTTTAAGTGATGAGCAGGGGAAGATGAAGACTGTTCGTGAAGCTGAGGAATCTCTGAAAAAACCTGAATCAAGAAGCCGGGTTCACGGATTCGGAACTATCATGGACATCAGCGGCGGCGGTGCCAAGATCACATCGAAGTTGAGTCTTATTGATGTGCCATATGTTCTTTTGAAATTTCAGATGGATGTGCCCGGTTTGGAAAAGATGCCTGTTACTGTTATAGCTAAGGTTATTAATTCTGAAAATATAGAGGGAGTTGATCTCTACTGCCACAGAGTAAGGTTTATGTTCCGCGATTCCGCCAATCAGGAGAAGATAGTGCGGTTTATTTTTGAGAAAGAGCGTCTTCTCCGAAGAAAAGAGAATTGATATGTCTGAAAGTATTCTCATTGCAGATGACTCTGCACTTATGAGAAAGATTTTATGTGATATAATAAGCGAGAAGAATCCTTCATGCCATATTGTATATGCAATGGATGGCATGGAAACTATGGAGCGGCTTCGGAAGGGAGACGTGGATATTTGTATTCTTGACATGTATTTAAGAGGAATGAACGGCCTTGAGATAGTGAAGAATGTATGTGACCAAAGCCTGCCTGTACGGATTATTCTCATAGGTTCTCCTTTGCAGGAAGACAGTGATGCAGCTTCGCTTTTGATGGGTCTTAAAAATGTGATCTACCTGCAGCGTCCTTTTCAGCTCATGGGATCCGAATTTGATTCTTTCTCTGAGAAGGTTGCGAATGCATATTCACGTCTTATTGGACGGAAGACAGCAAGATGTAACAAAACTCCGGAAATTCATCCTCTGGGAAATCTAAAAAAGGGAACACATTCAGGCAGCAGGAAGATAGTTCTGATTGCCAGTTCTACAGGCGGTCCGCAGGCTCTGCATAAGCTGCTCCCCATGCTTCCCGCAGAACTGGGCGCTCCCGTTGTGGTGGTTCAGCATATGCCCAAAGGTTTTACTGCTACACTTGCGGAAAGAATCAATATAAATTCCGCTCTCACCGTAAAGGAGGCATGCGATAATGAACCCATCAGAAATAATGTGGTTTATATAGCGCAGGGTGGCAAGCACCTGATTGCGCATCAGGAAGGCGGAAGATGCATGTTCAGGCTGAGTGATGATCCGCCCGTTATGAATCTTCGTCCTTCGGCTGATATAACATTCTCTTCATTTAAAGAGATGCCGTATGACAAAATTATAGCTGTGGTATTGACCGGAATGGGACATGACGGACTTTATGGTATATTACAGCTAAAAAAGAAAAAGAAATTACATGTGATTACTCAAAACGAAGACACATGTGTAGTATATGGGATGCCGAAATCGTGCGATGAAGCAGGTGTTTCCGACGAATCCCTCCCTGTTGAAAGAATAGCTGACGCAATAGTAAAAGAACTGGGGGTATAGAAATGGATGTAAGCCAGTATCTAGACGTTTTTATTGATGAATCCAACGAACATATTCAAGCTTTGTCTGACAATATCATGACGCTTGAAAAGGAACCTGAGAACTCTGATGTGATAAATGAGATCTTCAGAGCGGCTCACTCGCTTAAAGGCATGGCGGGCACCATGGGATTCAAGAAAATGCAGCATCTGACGCATGATATGGAGAATGTGTTTCAGGAGATAAGAAATGGAAATGTAAAGGTAAATTCCGATCTTATCGATATTCTTTTTGACTGTCTTGATGCCATTGAGGGATATGTTGATACTATAAAGAACACATCCAATGAAGGTGATGAAGATAATGCCGGTCTTATAAAGAAGCTGAATGATTATCTTGATAAGGCCATGGGCAAGGAGCCTGAAGCTGAATCAAACGAACCTGCTGTTTCGAGTGATGGAGATTCTTCTTCTCCTGCAGAGTCAGATGATAAATACTACACCCATCTGCCTCTCAGCGATTCAGACAAAACAAAAGTCAGGGACTGCCTTGACGGCGGCGAGACTCTTTACGGAGCCACCGTACATGTTTCACACGACTGTCTGTTAAAAGCCGCCAGAGCTTTCCTTGTATTCAAGAATATAGAAGAGATTGGAGAGATAATTGCATATTCTCCGTCGAGTCAGGATATTGAGGATGAGAAGTTTGATCTCACATTCAGTTTAATAATACGGACTGATTCCGGCGCAGATGATATAAAGAAGAAAATTGAAAACGTATCTGAGATAGAAAGCGCTGATGTTGGAAAGATCACAGCGGATATGTATGCCGAACAGTCGGTGGAAGATGATTCCGTAAAAGATGCTTCCGGTGAAAAATCGAAGGAAGAAAAGAAGGAAGAGCCGTCGAAATCTCCCGCACCGTCAGCTCAGACATCTCGCGATAAAAAGACAGACAATAAGTCCAAGACTAAGTCAAAGCCTGTAGTAACAAGGACTGTAAGAGTTGATATTGATAAACTGGACGCTCTTATGAATCAGGTCTCTGAGCTTATTATTGCAAAGAATTCTCTTGTCGCCAGAGCCAAGAGAAACCAGAGTGCGGAAGCAAACGGCGGTCAGAGCCAGTCTTTGAATGAGCAGATAGAATATCTTGAGAGAATTACAACCACTCTTCATGAGTCTGTAATGAAAGTCAGGATGGTTCCTATTGAATCTGTTGTCAATAAATTTCCAAGGATGATAAGAGACCTGTCGAGAAGACTTAAGCGACCGATGGAGCTTATTGTTTCCGGAGAAGATACAGAGCTGGACAGAACCGTAGTTGATCAGATAGGGGATCCCCTCCAGCATCTCCTTAGAAATTCCGCAGACCACGGAATCGAAGATCCTGAGACCAGAAAAAAACTCGGAAAGCCTGAGACCGGACAAATCTGGCTTACTGCATATCAGGAAGGCAATAACGTAATAATAAAGGTGAAAGATGACGGCGCCGGAATCGATACTGAGGCTGTGAAACAGAAAGCCATTGAACGCGGCGTTGTTTCAGCTGAAGATGCTGAAAAGCTGTCAAAGAAGGATATTATCAATTTCCTTTTTATGCCTTCATTTTCAATGTCGAAAAAAATTACCGATATTTCAGGCAGAGGTGTGGGGCTTGATGTCGTAAAGTCCAATGTCGAAGCCCTGGGCGGAGATGTGGAAGTTGAAAGCGAGATAAATGTAGGATCTACTTTTACGGTAAGACTGCCGCTTACGCTTGCAATTATCCAGGCTCTTATGGTCGAGGTAAGAGACGAAAAGTACGCTATTGCTCTCGCTTCAATACAGAATATCGAATACATTCCGGTGACTGACATCAAATATGTCCAGGCCAGGGAGGTTATTTACCTGAGAGGCATGGTCATACCTCTCATCAGGCTTGACAGGCTGCTTGACTGTGCTCCATCCGATGATAAGCCTGAAAATATTACGGTCGTTGTAGTAAAGAAAGGCGATAACTTCGTTGGAATCGTCGTTGACAACCTTATAGGCCAGCAGGAGATAGTCATCAAGTCTCTCGGCAAGGTAATAGAAAATAATAAATACATCAGTGGAGCCACTATTCTTGGCGATGGTGAAGTCGCTCTGATACTTGATGTCAATGCATTATTCTGAGGAGGGCAGTATGGAAAAAGTAAAATCGCTTGATCCGGCAGAGGAAGAGAAGCTTCAGTTTATTGTTGTAAGAATTGGCGATGAGCAGTACGGTCTGCCTATATCCTATGTAGATAATATTGTCAGAATGTCAAAGATAACAAGAGTGCCTAAAGCCAAGCCTCATTATCTCGGAGTTATAAATTTAAGAGGAGAAGTAGTTCCCGTGATGTCCATCAGAAGGAAGATGGGTCTTAATGATGATGAATTCACGCCTTCCACCAGAATCATCATTCTGAAGACAGAAGAACAGGGACTTGTCGGTGTGGTCGTGGATTCCGTTAAGGAAGTTGTGACGCTGGTCGAAAGCAATATTGACAGAAATACAATGAATATGAATAAGACAAACAGCAGCTTCATAAACGGTATCGGGAAAAATGGAGAGCAGCTTATATCACTTTTTGACATTAATGCGGTTCTTGATGAAGTAACCTGATTTTTTGGAGATATGGATGTCAGAGAAAAATTTTGACAAATTAAATGATATGTACATTGATGTCCTTCGTGAGATAGGCAATATCGGAGCCGGCAACGCAACTACTGCTGTTTCCAATATGCTGAATCTTAAGATAGATATGAAGGTTCCGGTAGTTACTCTTCTTCCGGTTGAGAAGATAACATCTTCGATCGGATCTGAAGACGAGGTTATCGTCGGAATTATGCTCGGCGTAGAGATGGACATATCCGGAAGCATGATGTTTCTTCTTGATATGAAAAGCGCTCATCATCTGGTTAACAGGCTGATGGGACGAGATCTTTCGTATAACGAAGATTTTGATGATATGGATCTGTCGGCACTGAAGGAGATCGGTAATATTATGTCGAGCTCATATCTTTCAGCGCTTGCCGGATTGACTCACATGACAATAAGCCCAACTGTTCCTTTTGTAACGATTGATATGGCAGCGGCGATTTTAAGCGTTCCGGCTGTTCAGTTCGGCATGATGGGGGATAATGCCCTTATGATCAAGACTGAATTTGGAGATGAAGAGGATATAAGCGGTTATTTTATTCTCATGCCGGATGAAGACTCTTATGAAAAGATACTTACTTCTCTCGGCATAACAGGATAAGATTGATTTAGAGACAGTTTATGGGCGAAATGATTAAAGTCGGGATGGCTGATTTGAAAATTTGCAGATATCCTGATGCTCTTACAACAATCGGACTGGGTTCCTGCATAGGGATAGCTCTATATGACAGACGTAGCAGAATATGCGGACTTGCTCATATCATGCTACCGGACAGTACTCAGATCAGGAATAATTCCAATATAGCGAAGTTTGCCGATACCGGCATTCAGAAGCTTTTTGATGATATGCTTGCTGCCGGTGCGCAGAAGAGAAACATTGTCGCAAAAATTGCCGGAGGAGCGAAGATGTTTGATATAAAAGGGTCTTCATCATCAAGTATAAACGTGGGTGAGAGAAATGCCGAAGCCAGCAGGGCAAAGCTTAAGAGTCTGGGTATACCTCTTATCGCTGAAGACTGCGGTCTTAATTACGGACGCACGGTAGAACTTTACAGTGAAAACGGAGATTATGTTATCAAATCCGTTGGGAAGCCGGTGAAAACTATATGAATACAAAACCTGTTCCTGTCACGATAGCTCTGATTGCATCAGCTGTATCATGTATAATGTCGATAATCGAGCATGTTTCCTTTAAGACTTTTGTGGTCAGATTCGCCTTGACTGCTCTTGTATTCTATATCCTTGGTTCGATTATTCGTTTCTGCATTGAGAAGGCAGGATACGACGATAAAAAGGATGCCGCAGCCGGGTCTTCTGATGATGACAAAAAAGATGACAAGGCATCAGAAACAGAAAAACAATGATTTAGCGCCGGGGGTTTATATTTATGGATGATTCCGAAAGAAACAAGCTCTGGAATTCATACAGAGAAAATCCTGCTCGTGAAATCAGAGAGAAAATCATAGTTGAATATGCGCCGCTTGTGAAGCTTGTCGCCGGAAAACTCAGCATATATCTTGGCAATAATGTTGAGTATGATGATCTTGTAGGGTACGGGATCTTCGGTCTTATCGATGCAATCGATAAATATGATCCTGCGAAGGATGTCAAATTTGAGACCTATGCATCGCTTCGTATAAGAGGTTCTATCCTTGATCAGATAAGGAAGATGGACTGGATTCCGCGTACCATAAGGCAGAAACAAAGAAAGATCGATGAAGCGGGAAAAAGAGTCGAGATGAAGACAGGTCATGCCGCAAAAGATGCTGATATTGCAGCCGAGCTAGGAATATCCATGGATGAGCTGCTGCAGTGGGAAGCAGATCTTGATATCACAAACGTCGCCTCTCTTAATGATTTTATGGAACAGGGAATGGAGCCCCGGATGGACACCGCAGGCAATTCCCAGTTCATAAGGCCGGAAGAGAAGGTGTCGCAGGATGAGCTTAAGGCAAAACTTGAGGAAGCACTGTCTAATCTTACCGATAAGGAAAAGAAGGTTGTCCTCCTTTATTATTACGAGGACATGACCTTGAAGGAAATCAGCAAAGTTCTTTCGGTGTCGGAATCGAGAATATCGCAGCTTCATTCCAAGGCTCTGAGAAAGATGAGAGGATCACTCGGAGAATATATGGGCTATTTTACAGAAGTATAACAGGGGAAGTATATGAAACAGAAAAACGGTTTTGTTCAGATTAAAATAACAAATTCCATCGCGGAGCTTTATATATATCCTCCTGAAGACGAAGGCCTTCCGGTAACGGTAAAGGATGTAGAGAATTATCTGTCCAAAGAGGGGTTTCTGGGCTGGAACAGGGAAGCTATTGATGATGCTATAAAATCAGGGAAAGCAACATATATCATCCTTGGTTCAGTAAGTTATCCGCGCCTTTCAGGTCTCCTTCTGACTGTAATCAAAGACGATCATATGAGCGCAGTTTCTCGTGCTTATCCTCCAAGCGATGCTTCCAACGCATTTACAGTTGATGATATTATGGATGCGCTGAAGGCCGATGGAGTGACATATGGAATTGATAAGGATAAGGTGCAGGAATTTGTAAAGAATCCTGTCTATATGACTGATATTGAATTCGCAACCGGAAAAAAGGTAAGGCAGGGACATGACGCTAAGATAGAATATTATTTCAATACTCATCCTACTTTGAAACCCAGAGAGAATGAGAACGGTACAGTGGATTATCATGATCTTTCCATAATAAACGAAGTGAGAAAAGGTGATCTGGTAGCAAAGGTGATTCCGGCTGACAGAGGAGAAGCCGGTTATGATGTATCAGGTCATCCGATCACACCGTCACCGGTGAAACTCCGTCAGTTGGAGCCTGGTCCGAATATAATTTTGTCGGAAGACAGAATGGAGGCATATTCCGGTGTGACCGGCCACGTCATGCTTACAAATGGAAAGATCTTTATTTCGGATGTTTATAACATTCCCGCAAATGTAGATAATTCCACAGGCGATATCCATTACAGCGGTAATGTCCATATAAAGGGAAATGTACGCGGAGGCTTTCAGGTAACGGCTGAAGGTGACGTTATCGTGGATGGCGTAGTCGAAGATGCTTACATTCAGTCAGGAGGTCAGATAATAATCGGTCATGGTCTCCATGGAAACGGCAGAGGCATTCTCGAGGCTGAAGGGAATATTGCCTGCAAATTCATCGAGAGCGGAAAGATATTTTCCAAAGGTTCCGTTGCGGCGGAATCAATAATAAACAGTGAAGTTCAGGCATATGAAAACGTGAATGTGACCACGAAAAAAGGTCTCATAGCAGGTGGAGTAATAAAGGCCGGCGGCGATGTAAATGCCAGGTATATTGGAACTGAAATGGGAGCTCAGACTATTATTGAGTCCGGTACCAATCCTGATAAGAAAACAGAAATGGATCAGCTTACCAAGGAGACGAATGATGCCCAGTCACAGCTTGATAAGCTCATGCCTGTATTGGATGCCTATAAGAATCTTATTAATGCCGGAAAAAAACTTGATGAAAAAAATGCCGAATATGCCAGAAAAGTGGCAACGGCAGTTATTGACGCGCAAAATAAGATTACTAATAACAAACCTAAGATAGACGAGCTGAAGGAACTGCTTAATTCGTCAGTGAATTCATCTGTTTCTGTTTCCGGCAGTATTTATCCCGGTACGACCATAGTTATGTCTAAAATAATCAGGCATATAGAAAAAGTCTATACTCATACCAGGTTCAGTTTCCAGGATGGCGAGATAAAGGCTAATGTCTTTTGATAAGGAGTGGATGATATGCTTGTAAGACCTGTGGATTTTAATGGAATGATCCAAAACGCCAATTCAGTTTCTTCCCATGAGAATAACAATAATACAAGGTCAGAACTGCAGCAGAGCATGATCACCGAAAAAACTGATATAAATAATCAGAATACCCTTACCAAGGTTCATACGGATATTGATACAGCCAAAGAGGAATTCGTGCCTGACAGAGACGGCGACGGTACCGGTTATGACGGTGGCAGGCGAAGAAAAAGAAAGAGGGAAGATGAAGAAAAAAATCCGGGAAGAGTTATAAAAAAAGGAGAAGCCGGATCGTTTGATGTAAAGATCTGATTACAGTGCGGAGATTGATATGACTTTGATAAGTTTGGCTATGCTTTTTCTTGGGATTGCCTGTGTCGCAGGCAGTTTTTTCATAACAAAGAAGCTTTCTGACTCTGATATTGATGAGATAAAAAAATTGTCCGAAGCAGAGATAGGGCAGCTTATAGATATAAAGCTCAAGGATTCCGGGAAGAAGATAGATGATTCCATAAATAAGAGAATAGAATCGTCGCTTTCAAAATTTGATGAGAAGACTGATAATGAGACAAATGAAAAGATCAGGCAGATAAGCGAGTATTCCGATTCTGTCATCGAATCCATGAACAAGTCCCATGATGAGATCATGTTTCTCTATGATATGCTTAATGACAAGCAGGAAAAAGCTGAGAAGATGGTGTCGGAGCTGAAAAGCGCAGAGTCAAGCTTCAGAAATATTATATATGAAGCAGAGGAGGAGGAACCGGAGAAAACCTTGGATAATTCAGATAAGGTTAAAAGTGATGAAAATGAAAACGATGATTTGAAATCAATGATCGTAAGATTAAAATCACAGGGATTTTCCGACCTTGAAATTGCTAAAAAGACCGGATACGGCATAGGAGAGGTAAGGCTTGTCTTAGGGCTTTATCAGAAACCCCGGAGGAGGTCAAGATGAAGCTCAGATATTATCTAAGGGGCATGGGAACCGGTATTATCATAGCTTCTCTTATCTTTCTGATTTCATCTGTCTTCCAGACACCAATGACTGATGCCGCAATAAAAAAGCGCGCGGAGAAACTTGGTATGGTTGAAAAAACAAATGGAACGACCATCAGCGAGAGCGAGAAAGAGCTTTCGAAGACGAAAGATAAAACAAAATCAAAAGAGAAAACGACAATGGATAATAAGAAATCCCAGTACAAGACTTCGAGTGAAAATAGAAATACAGAAGAAAATAATAAATCTGAAGAAAATGCCACCGGAGAAGACAGCAAAAATTCTGACGTTACAACAAATCAGAAGTCCAATAAGGCGGACGATTCTACAGAAGAGGAGGGTTCCGGAGAGAAAACCTCAGTAATAAGCAAGAATCCTGATAATTCAAATTATAAGAACAATCAGAATTCAACCGGCATTCCATTTTCTGTCACAAGCGGTGATACATCACAGTCTGTAGGAAAAAGGCTTTATCAGAGAGGACTGGTTGATGACGCGGGAAAATTCAGCAGCTATATGGAGTCTCATAATATCGATGAGAAGATAATGCAGGGCAATTATGACATACCAAAGAACGCGACATACAGTCAGATTTCCGATATCATAACAGGAAAATAACTAAAACTTCCCACATTAATAATGAGAATCTTCGTTGCAAGGATTCATGGAAGCCATGAGATGCACAGATGGTGGCGAACATTGTGTTTTTCGTCGTG
>ONDV01000039.1 GCA_900316665.1 uncultured Lachnospiraceae bacterium | reverse complement strand
GCTGGCCGAGAAAAACAGTCGTAAAATTTCCTTTCTATTGTATTTTCTTTGTTGAGCTTCTTTCAATCACTGTAGGATATGTAATATAGCTCTGTACATGCATCTTTGGTTTTTTTATTATCTGCAGAACTGTCTTACCTGCTTCTGCTCCAAGATCATACATGTCGATATTTACTACTGTAAGCTGAGGGTCTAGAATCTGCGAAAATGGATATTCGTCAAATGAGAGAACTCCAATGTCATCAGGAATTTTTATATTCAAATCATGTAGTGCCTTATAGCATCCATATGCCAGATAATTGTTTGCACAAATTATAGCTTCTGGTCTCTTATCACCAGACAGCACCTGTTCTGTCATTGCATAGCCTGTCTCTGGCACAGATTCACCATACTGAACATAGTTTTTTGGACGTATCACATCATGCTGATTAAGGATAGAAACAACTCCATCAAGACGATGCATGGATGTATGATCTTTTTCTGTTCCGCCTATGTATGCAACAGAACAATACCCACATGTCAAAAGATACTTTGCAGCTACTTCTCCGGCATATTTATTATCTACATCCGTCCAGCAGAAATGGCTGTCAAAATCAGGCATTCCTATAACCAGATGAGGTATCTCTTTCTGATAGATCATTTCATCAAGCTCCTGTGATATGACTGACGCATGAAGTATGAATCCATCTGCCGATTTTGTTTCAAAAGACTGCCTGACATAGTCCACAGCCTCTTCAGGCATCATACTTTTTATGATAAGAGAATAGCCTTTTTTAGACAGAGTATGCTCAATCCCACACATCATCTCAAACATATGAGGATTCTGAAACCCCACATTTCTTCCGAGTGTCGTCACAACGACCACAGTCATGCTGGATTTATGTGCCAGATTTCTGGCTCTGAGGTTCGGGTGATAATCAAGTTCCTCCATGACCTTGTTGACACGATCAGTAGTCTCCTGCGAAATCGAATATGATCCATTCATCACCTTTGAAACCGTTGCGGCAGATGTACCTGCTGCCTTTGCTACATCTCTTATCGTAACAGACATATGTCACCTTCCTAGCAGAATAAAGCCCTTGCCACCCAGACTACCGTTTTCAAAACCATTCTGATATATCACATCACCGTAATTATCTGAATCTTTAAGACTTATAGTATCATCAGACATATTTATTATAGCCCTTATTACCATATCAGCATTATAACGCTCATATATAAATACTTCACTGTTTTTATCTGCCTGAACTATACGAAAATCACCGTCCTGCAGGGGCGAGTATTTTTTCCTTACGGCTATAATATCCCTGAAAAAATCATACAGTTCTCCCTTGCCATTCCAATCCATCGGTCTGCGGTAATCCGCTTCGAGAATTCCTTCAAGTCCATTTTCGTCGCCATAAAAAATCGTAGGCATACCAGGGAATGTCATCTGAAAAAAGACAGCGGCTTTATAGCTTGATACATCTCCATTGCATACTGATAAAAAGCGGCTGACATCATGTGTATCAAGCACATTCAGCTGTGCAAATACTGTCTGCTTTCTGTATCTCATATACATATCTGCTACTCGGTCTGCAAACTCGCTGGCATCTATAGACTTCTCTGCAAAGAAACGTCTGCAATGCTTTCTGAAATCATAATTCATGGTCGAATCAAACATGTCTCCATTAAGCCAGTGATTGGCTGTCGGCCATACTTCACCAATCAGTATTGCATCTGCCTTTTCGGCCTTAACTGCCTTTCTGAATGCTCTCCAGAAATCATCATTTATCTCATCTGCGACATCGAGTCTCCAGCCGTCTATATCAAATTCTCTAACCCAGTATCTTCCTACATTGCAGAAGTATTCTGCTGTTTCAGGATTTGCCATATTAAGTTTCGGCATCATACGCTCGTAACCAAAGCAGTCATAATTGGGATATTCTTCCGGATCGTCCGGTCTGATAACAGGAAATTGAAGTCCGTAGAACCAGTCTACATACTTGGATTCCTTCCCTTTTCTTACCACATCTTCAAACGCCTTGAATTTCCAGCCACAGTGATTGAAAACGCCATCTATGATCACTCTGATATCATGCCTGTGATATTCCTGTACTAATTCACGGAAATCCTCATTAGTACCAAAGCACGGATCTATATGATAGTAATCGAGCAGATCATATTTATGATACTCTCCTGCCGTAAATATCGGATTGATATAAATGGTATTTATGCCCAGGTCATCAAGGTAATCCACGTTCTCCGTAATACCTTTTATCGTACCACCGAGCTTTCCATGAACATCTATCCCATCATAATCGCATACCGTTGACTGCCCGCTTATATATCTGGCTGATGTCGCGAAACTGTCAGGAAAGATATTATAGACTACAGCATCCTTTGCCCAGTCCGGAGGCGAGACAATATCTGCTCTATGATTAAATGGAAACTGGAAATATTCTGACCTGTCATCTACTGGCTCTTTGCAGAAGCAGTCTCCATAATAAAGACAGGTTTCCGTGCCGTCATTTAGCTCAAAATAATAGTCAAGCCTCTTATAGACTTTCTCCAGTGTAGCTTCAAAGTAATCATATCTTTCACATTCTATGACCCTTTCCATTTCTACTGTCGTAAAAATAACCGGCGTCACCCTGCATGAGCGGTCTCCATAGTACAGATTACAATTCCGGATATCTCCGTGAGCCGTTCGCAAGCGTATTGTAATAGTATCCTCATCAATACCATATGCGTATTGCGACATTGGTATATGAAGTATTGCGCTTTTATCCATATTATCCTTTCACACCGCCTGATGTAAGGCCGGTTGTCATATTTTTCTGTAATGCAAAGAATACGATCAGTATAGGAATCGATATCACTATTGAAGCTGCTGCAAATATAGGCCAGTTTCCCTGCATCTCATTAGCCTGAAGAGAATAGAGTCCTGCCGCCAGCGTATATGTATCTGAGCCTGTCATAAAGTTAACCGCAAATATGTATTCATTCCAGACGTATATAAGAACCATCATTGCTGTAACTGCTATCGTAGGTTTTGCCAGAGGCATAACAATTCTCCATACAATCTGTATAGGACTCGCACCATCTATCATTGCCGCTTCTTCAATCTCATACGGGATCGTATCAAAGTAGCCTTTCATATTCCATAATGCAAATACTGCTTCCGTTCCAGTATATACTATGATAAGCCCTGGCTTGGTATTGATGAGTCCCATCGGCCTCATCAGCTTGTATAATGCTGTCATTGAAAGAAGCGATGGGAATGCATATAGTAATATCAGCATCCTAAGTATCGGCTTCCTACCCGGGAATTTCTTTCTCGAAAAAACATACGCAGCCGGAATTCCTGTACCAAGCGATATCACGAGAGTCACAACGGCAAGAATAATGCTGTTTTTAAACCACAGCATTATAGGCTCATCCACAAATACCGCCCTATAGTTTCTGAATGTAAAATGCTTTGGGATAAATGAAAAATCTGCGCTCAGCAGGCTGTTATCCGCATTAAACGATACAGAGAGTGCATATAGTATCGGCACCAGCGTTATAAAGCACAGCACTATGAGAAGGATATTGGCCAGAGTGAGGCCTAATACCGTCTTTGTTTTCCTGGTCATTGACATTGTACCCTCACTTTCCAGCCCTTGATGTATTTCTGTTAATTACAAGAGAAAATATCAGCAGAAGAACAAATATTATTATCGATACTGCTGAGCTATATCCATAATTATTGGTGATAAATGCATTCTCATACGCATATGTCATGATTGTAGAGAAATCAGCTCCGGTCTTCGCCCCTACCTGTCTGGTCAGAAGATACACCACATCAAACTGTTTGAATGTAGTAAACACCGTAATGACTACAGATGGTCCGATAATTGGCTTTATCATAGGTATCGTAATGTAGAATGTCCTCTCGAACCAGTTCGCACCGTCCAGAAGTGCACTTTCGTAAAAACTCTTTTCGACACTTTGGAGCGCACCATCTATAATCGTGATCATAAATGGAAGTGCAAGCCACAGATTGACTATCGTACACCACCAGAACGCTCCAGTGTCAGTATTGAGCCATCGTATCGGCGCAAATCCGAGCTTTCCTATCCACTGATTCAATAGTCCGAACTGTGAATTAAACATTCCTGTCTTCCACAGGAGTATAGATACATATCCTGGCATAGCCCATGGAAATATGAGAAGTGTCTTGTAAACATTTTTTAGTTTAAGACCTTTCATATTCAATAGACTCGCCAAAAGAAATGCAATAACCAGCTGTAGTGCCATGCTAACTACAGTCCAAGCTATTGTCCAGAACAATGATTTCAGGAATCCACTATCAAATACAAAAAGTGCATCCTTATAATTCTTCAGTCCTATAAACGAGTAATTGTTCCAATGATACACATTCATATTTGTAAAAGAGATATACCCTGTGTATAGTATTGGAAAAATCACGATAACTGCTATAAGTATAAGCGACGGAGCCGCCCAGGCATAGCATTGCAATGTCTGTTTCCTGTTCTTACTATTCATAGCATAAATTCCTTTACTGCATACTTTTGATAAGACTCTCCGCTTTCTGCTGTGCCTTATCCGCGCTTGTCTTTATGTCCTCTCCACTCATATTGACATCTGTAAGCAGATCGCCCAACACCGTCCACATAACATCCATTTCAGGGAGATTAGGCATTGGTACAGCATTATCTGCTGTTTGTTTCATCATCATAACGACCTCATCATTCTTTATGTCATCAAGGTCATAGCATGATTCGTTTGCTGGTGCACATCCACTGGCATTTGCAAGCTCTACTTCAACTTCCGGTTTCATAAGTACTTCAAGCACTTTTTTCACTGCCTTCGTCTTATTTTTTGCTGCATTTTTCAATACCTGTACGCCCTGTACTCCCATGTAAGGAGCTATCGGTGTTCCTGTTTCATTAATAGTAGGCATAGCTGCAACTCCAACATCCATACCCTTTTCCTTTACTGTAGGAACCATCCATGGACCTGCTATCGTGGAATGTGCCATTCCTTCTGAGAACAGAGTATTCACTGTTGAATACTCTGTTTCCCCAGGCATCATTTTCACAAATTTTTTATGATAAGAAAGCGCATTTTCTACCTGTTCAGAGTTAAGGTGTGGTTTACCATTGTCATCGAGAATCTGTCCACCAAAACCGTTAATCCATCCGGCAGCATAATATGGCGTACTATGCTGCTCAACAAAGCCATAATGACCACCACTAGTGTGTGACTGCATATACTTATATAATTCTTCAGTTGTCTTTGGAACATCTTCATCCTTCATGTATAACCTGTTGTACATAAACAGAAGTGTTTCATAATAAATTGGCAGCTGATAAATCTCTCCTTTATAAGTAGCCGCCTCTATAGTTTTATCCATATATGCTGTGAGATCCTTCTTCGGGATTATATCTGTTATTGGGGCTAGAATCCCCATTTCCGCATATACGCCAATCTTGTCATGCGCAAATATATACATATCAGGAGCCGACTTAGGATCATCTCCCACCATTTTAAGGGATTCCGTTAGATCTGTTTTCTTCTCCAGCTTTATGTTTATATCCGGACTCAACGTGTCCAACTGCTTCTTCAATACGTCTGCCACTGCATCTTCCTTATCATGCCAGATAACAATCGTATTCGGATCCGATGCCTTTGAAGAAGGTCCTCCACTTGCACCGGAACATCCTGTCAAAATAGTACTGACTGCTACAGTAGCGCTCAATATTAGAGAGATAATCTTTTTTGTCATAATGCCTTCCTTAAAATTATGCCTTATTTTTCTTTTTTCTTGCCACAACTACTATGCAGATTACTGCGACGGCTATTATAACTACAACTGTAATCGGTATAACCGGCGTTGTTTTACTCTGTTTTTTAGATGTATCAGGCTTGTCTGTTTCCTCATCAACCGTTTCTGAAGTTGACGTGGCCTCTGCGTCTTTAGGTTCTTCGTAGTACACCTGGTTTTTGTCAGCCGATGTTACTACTACCCACACATCCTTACCAGCATCTACGCTTATATCCTGCGTCTGTACGTCGCCATTATTTCCATTGACTATGATAGAATTCACCCAACCCGGAACTTCTTTTGTAAGCCAGCCGTCCTTCTCTTCAAGCGTTTCTCCTGGCCATGATGCAAATGCATTTGTTCCATCTGGCGCTGACCAGGCCCAAAGATTCGGAGATTTCCAGTCTGACGGAGCCTTTACTCTCACTGTGATATTAGGAACTGATGCTTTTTCAGGATCTACATAGCTCAAATCATACTTACCATCCTTGTCAACTGTCAGCCATAGCTCTGCAGGATCTACTGAAATATCTTCTGTTTTCACATCCCCACCATTAGCATTAACAATAATTGAATTGACCCAGGTAGGTGCTTTCCCCGTGTACCATTTTTCTCCGGACATAAGAGCCACACCTGGCCACTTATCAAATGCATTTTTTCCATCTGGCGCCGACCAAGCCCACAAATTTGGTTCCTTCCAGCTGTCATCAACCTTGACATGAATTTTAAATGTTTCTTCGTATTTAGGGAGATTTCCCTTCGTCTGTTGTTCTGTCACGGTCTCAGCATTGTCTTTATCCTTTACTGTGACCCATGTGTTTCCATCTTTAAGAACAATTTCTGACGTTTGTGTCTCGCCAGCATTCGCATTAACAATAATATGGTCTGCCCATGATGGAGCATAAATGTAATACCACCCCTTATTATTGCTATCTGGTGTCATCGCCTCTCCTGGCCAGGCTTCATAAGCCTGATCTCCCGCTTCATTCCATGCCCAAAGACAAGGGTTCTTCCAATCATCCGGTACATTAGCATACACTAGTCTCATGTCACCGTTATCTGTTTTGCTGTCAGCCGCATATACTGCCGCCGGTGATACTGCCGCAATGATTAGTGCCATCAGCAGCATTGAAACAAAAAGTTTTCTTAGCTTTTCCATATAAAACTCCTTAAAAAACAATATAGAAACTAATCGGTTCTGAAACTGTGCACTGTTTCTCTCTTATATTTTTGAATTTTATATTAATTTTCCCTGGTTGGCAACCACTTTTTGGGTAAACGTTTTCCTTATTTGTTGGTGATATTTCATAGTTTTTAATGGTTATTTTTGTGTGTTTTGCACAAAAATACCCACCGCCCAGAAATTTTAGTGAAAATTAGACAAAACAATCTGCTTTATTTTTCCTTGTTTTTGGTAGCTATTCCCCTTTGTTTCCCTTTGTTTCCTTTTGCTGTTGCTCCCTCACGTCATCTCTTGTGTCAGCTTCTGGTGGTGTTAGAATATAAACTGAAGACATTGATCAGATATCTGAGAAGAAGCGGATGGATCTTCGCATCAAGTCCATCTATCACAAGCGTCCTGCCATGTAGTAGAGCTGATGCAACATATGGGAGTATACCAAACAGCTTTTTCTACGCGGAGACTTAGAAGCCAACACCACGTGTGGCAAAAGTCGGTGCGAGACAAGACTGTCTCCTTTATATTTCAGCTGCAGATGAAAGAATGGTTCATCGTCCAAAAGCGTTATATTCTTCATAGTATGCTCATCTCTTTCTTAATTCCCAGAACGCTACTGCACTTGCCGCCGCGACATTGAGGGAATCTACACCATTTGACATAGGGATGATCACCTTATAATCGCTCTCGACGATCGTCTCTTCTCGTAATCCGGGGCCTTCTGAACCCAGGACTACAGCGAGCCTGTTCGCCGCTTTAAGTGCAGGATCATTAATAGGAATCGCATCATCTCTCAATGCCATCGTCACAACAGAAAATCCATGTCTGTGCAGAGTTTCTATACCATTCTCAGCCCAGTCATCTATATTGATATACGTCCAAGGTATCTGAAAAACAGTTCCCATGCTGACTCTTGCCGCTCTCCTGTACAGCGGGTCGCTCGAATCAGATGTGACTATCACCGCATCCATCCCCATGGCAGCCGCCGAGCGGAATATGGCTCCGACATTTGTAGGATTCACTACACTCTCAAGAACAGCAAGTCTGCCGGTCACTCCTATTTTATCTAACATCTTTTCAACCGGCTTCATTTTTTTCCTGCGAAAAGCACACAGCATCCCACGGATGAGGCTATAGCCCGGCAGATGATGCAGCGTCTCAGTATCAGCCACATAAACCGGAACACTTTGCAGTATAGCAGTCCTGTCACCCATCTCGTGCTGCAGTTCGCCTAGATTCTGTTCCAGTTCCTTTTTCTCTATGAGCATGGATACCGGCTCATACCCAGCCAGCAGAGCCCTCGATATCACCTTCGGACTTTCCGCCACAAACAGACCCTCGTCCGGTTCATAGTAATGAAACAGCTGTGTCTCGCTAAGCCTTGCATAAACATCGAGGCGGGTATCATTAAAATCTGTGATATCAAACATATCCATGCCATCATATACAGGTTTCATATCTGACATCTCTTTATATCCCTTGTATCTGGCATGACCTCATAGTCTCCAGCGCTGCCTCATGCTTCTCTGGCGTCACGCCCGCACAGCATGAAGGATCGACCGATATCTTCACTTCAGGCAGGTATGCTTTCAAAAGAAGCGCATTGCTTACCACACAAATATCCGTGCAGAGTCCGACAAGTTCTATCTCAATATCTTCTGCTGCCGCTAGCTCACTGATCTTTTCTGCCAGTTTCACTGAACCGAATGTCGGCTTGTCGATTACATTATCCTCATCGATAATGTCAGCAATCTCTTTTCTTATCTGCCACCCATCAGTACCTTTGATACAGTGCGGTACAGGCAGATATCTTCCTTCCTGCGTATCCATGTAGTTCTCAGGATGCGTATCACGTGTAGCAAATACATCTTTCTTCGGATAACTCTTTATCTTTTTAATCACTGATGGAACAATCGCCACGGCTTCCTTTGTGCCGAGAGCTCCGTCTATGAAATCATTCTGCATGTCAACTACAATCAGTATCTTACGAGCCATTTTGTCGTCTCCTGTTTTTTATCTACTATGCCTATTTTAATAAAATGAAGCACATAAAAATGAGTGTTGTCAGATAATACTTTTAAAAATTATACTAACTAGATGTCTAAGAACTTAATCAAGGAAAAAAGCATCAACATCGTTTACGTTTTTTAAAATATCCTGCTCTTTCACTCCTGTTAATTGAGCCAGATGAACTGAATTATTCAATCGAGATTTAAAATCCGGTGCAAATGCATTTTCTATGAGCCCCATAAAGATCTCGCTTTGCCTATTGACTTCTGAAATGTATAAATCATATTTCTTTTTCAGCTCATCATCCAGCCAACGCTGATCATTAAGAAATTCCTGTAGAATTGCCTGTTCTTTTCTGTACAGTACAAGTCTCCCATACTCAAAACCCATTGTTGCACAGGCTTCAGCCAGTTCAGACATCTCCTGCCCTTCCAAAGATCCGACTGTAGCCGATGTGAGTTTTATCATAGCCTCAAGGCATGTCCACAGACAATCTTCCGTATAGTGGACTTCATCAACATCACCATTCTTGAACTCATCAGATTCTGATCTAATTTCTTCTGCAAGTGCTCTTATTGAAGTTATCGTTGCCTCAGAACATCTGTCTTCAACCCATCCTGCTGATACATCAATATAGTTCGCATACAATGTGAATATGAAGACGCTATAGTCCTCATCAGCCATACATATAGCATACTGATTTACGGAATCAGCAATATCTGCCCAGTCCTCTTTTGTAAAATCCTTAAGATTCTGCCCATGAGCGATTTTATTGATAATAGCAAATGTCAGAACAGAACCAATCTTCACAGCTGTAAGACTTTTACTGTCATCCTTTTGTACCATTGCTCCAATGGAATCCTGGATTTTTTCAAACTTTGCCATGATATCCTTAAAGCATTCATCAATTGGCATATTAAGAAGATCGTCTATCGAAATATTCTTAAAATAATCTTTCAGCATATTTCGTTCCCCTACTATTGAACATTCTTATCAAACAGTACGGACAGAGCCTTCGTGTTATTGACAAGGCTTCCAAGCAGCTGTTTTTGATCAACACTGAATGTCATATAATCCTTACCATACATAGACATAGCCTCGGAGTATGATGTATTCAGATTGCTTCTCAATAATGCTGTCGAATCGAGAATCTTTTTGATCTCCGCATCCAATTCCTTTACTTTTTCAGTATTCTTTTTTACCTCTTCTATCTCTTCATTCTTTTCCTTGTTCAGCTTCATCTTGTTCTTAGAGAAAAGAATGATAGATGTAAGCAACGTCGCACCGGCAATGGTCCAACCAACTGGTCCTGCAAGAGCAAGAAGGGCATTTCCAGCAGCCATTCCACCGCCACCTGCAGCAACTGCTCCGCCACCTAGCCAGGCAAGAGCTGCACTCTCTGCTGCAGCACCTGATAGCGTTGAAATTGCTACTCCAGTCGAAGCTGTCCCGAACGTAGTTGCTATCCACATTGCAACTGTCGGAGCCATCATTGCTACTGTTGCACCGGCCGCAAGACCTGCTCCTGCACTTCCTGCTGCTTTCCTTGCCTCATTTAGTTCCCTATCTGCAAACTCACAGGCATCTTTAAATTTTTTCCTATTGACCTTTATTTCTTCAAAATCAGAATCAAATGACTTAGGATGATTAGCAATACTATTTATCAGAGATTCGATAAAGGTGATCGTATCAACCGAACGACATCTCTCCACGTACAGCTGCATCCCCTTATCGTTCATCAGAGTATATACTTCATTATAATCGGTGATTGATTTTTCTAGCATCCTGTCAAGCTCTGTTACCTTATCCTCTATATCCTTTTTGGCCGAGGATGCAGCATCCTTGATCTCATCTGCTTTCTTGTTGATTACCTTCCCTGCCTGAGCTGCATTCTTGCTGATTGCATCTCCTGCTTTTGCTGCATTTTTCTTCAGAGAATCAACATCAATATTCCTGACATTCTCCTTTACCGCTCTCGCAAACTGGTCAAATGGTGACTGTGACATATCCGGCTCCTCCTAACTATGCTAAACGCCTATATTGTCCTGCATATCATTACACACCCGAATAACATTCTGGATTTGCAGATGCATCTTTAATTCAAGAAAGTACCCTTCATCCAAAATATTTTGAAAACTGTTCGAAATTGTAGTAATGATTTCTCGCATTATCAAGCACTGCAAAATCATCCTGTGGCTGATGATATTCTATTTCCATGATTACTCTTTATAATCAATGCAGACTCTTAACTTCACATTTGGTGCGATGATCCCGTCTTTTATCTTCACATGGTCGGGATAGACTGCATAGCCATTCAGCGCATCCTCATCCGTAAAAGAACAGTCAAGCATCAGGTCAGCATTCGAAGATGGCAGAATATCCGCCTGTACATGTATATCTACAAGCCCCGGAATTCTTCCCTGAAGAGCCTCCAGCTTTTCTTTGATTTCATTACCCAGTTCTTTTTTCCTGTCATCTGTCAGTTCATCCTTAAACTGCCATAGGATTATATGTTTTACCATTGTGTACCTCCTTATTCTGACTGTAATTGTATCAGAATCTCCCACACAAAAAAAGAGTCGCCTGCGCGACTCCAAAAGAATGTACATATAAAATCGTATTTATTGTGTCTGCCTCCATTCTATACATTTTTCATATATTTCCTACCATCTTCTCAGCTGCAAATACTGCCAGCACTCCACAGACGAGACTCAGGATCACATACATCAATGCAACTCCTGTAGAGCCTTTTGCAATCAGTCCCTCTGTCTCAAGCGCAAATGAAGAAAAAGTAGTAAAGCCTCCACAGATTCCTACCTTGATCAGCAGAACCAGGTTCGGATTTACTGCGTTCTTATCCGCCAGTGCTGCTATGATCCCTATGATAAAGCAGCCTATCACATTGATAAGAAAAGTCTTCAGTGGAAATCCGTTCTCCGGATTCATGGGAAGTAGTCCCATAAGATATCTGCCAATTGCTCCTATCGCACCACCAGCTCCGACTATCAGGCATTTAATCATTGTCATCATCCTCACTTCCCAGACCATTCCAGATCAACTCGTCATTGTAGTCATCCTTCTGTGCCTCCCTGAATCTCTGTAAACCCTCACTCATCAACTCATCTGCTTCTCAATCCACTTCATCAGCACATCAACGACATATTTCTGTTATTCTGCTGTAAGCTCCCTGCCCAGTGCCATTACTGCGTTTCTGACACAATCCGGACATTCACAAAGAGGCTTTCCTGTATCAAGTCCTTTCAGATCCTTACATACCGTTGCCCCACAGTTCTTTTCAAAATCAGAAACCATTTTTCTCGAATGACCTGCCGTAGCATTGCCATCTGATAATATTCCTGCTACCATCACCGCTCCGATCAGAGCTCCACAGGTAGACTGCATTCCACCCATACCTGCAGCAAATCCTGCTGACATCTTCATAAGTGTATCATCATCAACCGGCAGCACATCTTCAAAAGCCTTCAGTACCGACTGAGCACAGTTGCACTGTCCCGTAGCTTTCAGTTCTGCTGCTTTATCTGCTCGTTCCTCTATAGTCATATCACATGCCTCATTTCATAAACTTTTCAATGAGCCTATTTTAACAGAACCGGTCAAATAAAAAAAGATGCTGGTCTCTACCAACATCTCCAGATTCCATATATCAGCCATGAACTATCGCAAATATCACTGCCACTACAAATACTATCGTCAGGATAAGATAGGGCACTCTAACCTTCGGCTTATCCTTTGGATCTTCCTGAGTCCCAGAAGAATCATACTCCTTCATCAGCTTTCTTGCCCTGTCAGCATCTTCCTTCGGAACGCATATCTCATTGCCATACAGAGTTGTTCCTGACATCACATTCAGGATATCTCCCTGCTTCACATCACGACTCATTCCTGTTATCCCGGACGCACTAAGCATACCAAGAATCACTGCGGCTTCTGCATCATCTTTGCAATTGTAGATCTTTTCATACTGCATATCTTTACCTCGGTTCTATCAGAAATGCGGCCATGTGAGATATGGAACACACGTGTTCCGAATCTCACCATCAAGAAGCATGAGTTAAAAAATTCCATAATATAACATTCTCTGAATCTGTTATCACACACATTCAATTATAAACGATTCTCTAAAATCCTGCAACACTTATTTTATCCCCGATTATATTATCAGGAATGCCAAAATCCACTTGTGAAATCGTGATTTTTTATCTCGTTGAAAATGGCTTCAAATGGCGGTTTTTCTAGCACCACCTTCGCTGCGCTACGGTCAGAGTCGCGGTTCCCGCTCATTCATTGCATCAAAAAAGAAGGCAGGCCACATCGCCAATTGATGTAGTCTGCCATTTACTATCGTGTCTTATTTGCACTTCTGCATATATTTCCATGGCAGGTAAATAGTATCTTCGTAATCATCCTGACAACTTTTCAGTATTCAGGTCTCTCCAGAGTTTCGCTGCCGATCGAATACACCTTCTTTTCATCAGAATAATCTACATCGTCCTCATAATACCACGGATCATCCCCGTGATTTTTCAGGACGTGGAAGTTCTGTGCAGGCATGAAGCCCTGTGCAAGAAGAAAAGCTGTTTTTCCTTCCTTATTCTTAGCTGTGTCCACAACCATCAGCACATGCCCCGGTGAACCGGCTCGGAGGAATACGTCGCCAATCCTGATATCTTTCAGCTTAACCGGCCTGCATTCAGTAGCCATTGATGCTGTACCAGCATAGTTGAAAACAGTATGCAGATATTTGATGAATGTTTCATCAGAGTCATCAGTACCCGCTGACTTCACCCATGAGACATTATTACCATTCACCGATATTCTGTACCCCTGCTTCCATTTAGAGTATGATGCCAGGAAGCCATTCGTAAAATGAAAGGCTATCTTTTCATCCTGTCCTATGCTCCGATAATACTCGGCATATACCCTCATTATTGAGTCCGCACACTGCTGCAGGTTGACATTCTCCAATGGCAGATCAAATACCGCAATATGTCCGTTCTGGTTCATGGTCTCATGACCATTATACGCAAGCACAGGACTGCCATCCGGCTTCATCTCATAGTTCCTCAGGAACTCTCCAAGGCTGTCCTTCTTCTCATCAGTCCTTGTATAGCCCTCAGGCGGATTTATCCGGGTCTCAAGAGTGTTGCCTTCAGGATTTACAAACCTATATGGTTCTTCCTCTTTTTCCAGATGCTGTTCTTCAGTTTCTGATTCAGTTTTCACTCGTTCTTTTCTGACAGGCTGTTTCTCCGCTCCGCATCCGGTTATAATGACAGCTGATACTGCCACTGCTGAAATAAGTCTCCTGATGTTTTTCATAACGACACCTCCAGTTACTGTTCAAACCCACCTATAGGCTCTAAAATCTGATCTTCATAACCAGTTTTTTACAAAAACATTGTCATAAAAATCCAGGAAAACGCTGAAAAATCAACGCTTTCTTGGATTTTTTGCTTGACAGATATATGGTTACATGTTATAATATACGCATAACCATATAAAAGGAGCAAGACAATGGCTATCATAAAACAGCACGACAAAAGATCAGGAATAACATATGCCTATGAATCCCACTCATACTGGGATCCTCAGAAGAAGATGACCCGCGCAAAAAGAAAGCTTATCGGCCGGGTAGATCCGGAGACCGGTGATATCATTCCAACAGATGGCAGAAACCGTAAGAAAAATGAAAAAACGGAAGAAACATCCGAACAGGACTATAAGAAGCTTTACGAAAAACTTCTGTGTAAGTATGAGGCACAGAAGGCACTTGTCACTTCACTCAAAAAACAGTTAAGAGAGCTTCAGGAGAAGGGCTGATATGGACAGTTACGATTATAATACGCTCGAATGCAGACTGAAGGCGGCACAGGCTCAGCTGAGGGCCTTCAGATCAGGTGCAAAATATCAGGAGCTGCAGGCTTTACGCGCCCATGATGCGGCGCATTATAATCGTGTCATCCAGGGCCTCAAAGCAGATGTCGCAGAAGCACACCTGGAGACGATCAGGGTCAGGGACCTTTGGTTTGAGATCTTTGAAGACTATAAAAAAGAGTGCGATGAAGCAGTCGACAAAAAAGACAAAGAGCTCAGAGCCATGGAAGAACGAGCTCTGCGTGCTGAAAGAGCGAGGGACGATGCCCTTGACAGGCTTACCGAGGCCAACCGCAGGTATTATGAGGCAGCCACAGAACGTGACGAGGAGAAAGAAAAGAATAACAAGCTTCACGCCCAGTTAAACAGGGATTTTGAGAATTCATCGACTCCATCTTCAAAGTCACGCACTCCAAAAAAGATACCGAACAGTCGTGAGAAGACCGGCCGCAAGCCTGGCGGTCAGCCGGGTCACAAAGGACATCCAAGAAAAAAGCAGGAGCCAACGTCCTCCCGCATGCTCCCTCCTCCACAGGATGTCATCGAAGATCCCGGGTTTAGAAAGACAGGCAGGGTAAAGAAAAAGCAGATGGTGAGCATAGCCCTGACTATGACAGTAGACGAGCTGGTTGCTGACATATACTATAATCCAAAGACAAACGAATACAGATGCGCTGAATTCCCTTCCGGATACGTGAATGAAGTCAATTATGATGCAAGCATCAGGTCTTTTCTCTATATCCTGAACAATGACTGCGACACATCCATCGACAAGGCCAGAAAGTTTCTGTCTGATCTGACCGGCGGACGGCTCAATATATCCAAAGGCATGATAAACAGCCTTCTGAAAGAGTTTGCCGTGAAGTCAAAGCCGGAGCTGGATGAGGTGTATAAGGATCTGCTTGTCGTTCCTGTACTGCATACCGATAACACAAATGCAAAGGTTGATGGCAAGCAGAAGTTTGTCCATGTGTGTGCCGCGCCAGATGGCAGAGCCCTGTTCTACTTCAGGGACCACAAGGGTCACAAGGGAGTAAAAGGAACCCTTGTAGAAGACTATCAGGGCATACTGGTACATGATCACGACACCACCTATTACAGTTATGGATCAGGGCATCAGGAATGCAGTGCACATATCCTTAGGTATCTGAAAGACAGCATGGACAATGAGACATCACTGACCTGGAACAAGGACATGAGGTCCCTGGTACAGGAGATGATCCATTATATGAACTCTATTCCAGAAAGCGGGCTTCCCGATGAAGTGAAGGTCGCGGACTTTGAAAAGCGGTATGACGAGATACTTGCAACGGCAAAGTCGGAATACGAATACGAACCACCGGGCAGGTATTACATGGACGGATATAATCTGTACCGAAGAATGGAGAAATACAGGGATAATCATCTTCTGTTTCTCCATGATATCCGTGTGCCCGCTACCAATAACGAAGCCGAACGGCTTTTGAGAAGTTATAAGAGAAAACAGGCGCAGGCCGTGACCTTCAGATGTAGCGAGAGTGTTGATGCTCTCTGTAAGGGGATGAGCATGCTTGTTTTGATGCGCCGAAAAAAGAACTGCAACATATTTGAAGAAGTGGCTGATATTTTTAGGCGTCCAAAACCAGAGCCTGAAAAGAAAACCGATAGCAGTGACTCATAGGTCCTTATGGTCTGAGTCTACACTATCGGCCTTTCCTTGTCTACATGATGTGTGAACAGTAACTTTTCATGCTTTCATATTCGGGAATACTAAGAATTTTTCACTTGAAAAAGACTATTGGATATACGATAATAAGAGTATTCTTGATACAGATATTTATGTTAGTTAATAATTACAAACCGTCCGATGCTTTATATATCAGTCAGAAAGAAGTGATCAAAGAGGTATTATGATTACTATTTACGGATTAAAGACATGCCCCTACTGTGACTATGTAAAGGAGCAGATAGAGGGAAGAGAAGACGAGTTCAGATACATCGACATCGGAACGAATGTAAGATACATGCACGAGTTCATCTCGCTTCGGGATAACAGAAGCGAGTTCGACCACAGCAAGGCCATAGGCGACATAGGAATCCCTGCTTTTGTCCTGGAGGACGGGAGCATCACTCTAGATCCTGAGAAGGTAGGACTCAGAGAGTACGGGAAGGATATGCCGTCATGCTCAATAGAAGACCATAAGAACGGGAAGAAGGGGTGTTAAATCAATAACGCCCCCAGAAAGCAAAGAGCTTCGAACATTGAGCTGATGCGTATCATAGCGATGATAATGATCATCACTTTTCATATTACCAGACACAGAATCAGGGATCAGCTGGTGGATAAATCTCTTATCAGTCTTCTTGATATCAGTGACTGCTTCTGTCATCCGAAGTTCTACCCGCAGCTTATGTTCCTCTACCTTACCATGCCTATGGGTAAGATTGGAAACGGCATTTTCATTCTGATCTCAGGCTACTTCATGGCTGACCGCCGTATAGATCTCGTGCGGACCGGTAAGAAGCTCATAGGCCAGATGGCCTATATGACACTGGTCCTTATGTTCATGTCATACACAGGATTCTTACTGCTGTACAGACATGCGGAAGGCGTCAAGGTGAACCTTACCAGCCTCGAGAGGTTTAACAATAACTCCTGGTTCATAGGCTATTACATTATGGTCATCATCATCGCAGGACTTATTCTGAACTGGTACCTGCAGAAGTGGAACAAGAAGACCTACCTTGTATTGCTGATAGTGATATTCACTGTAGTCTCATTCGGTTGGTCCGGGGATTTTTTAAGCGGTATATCAGTGAACCTCAGGATCCTCGGGCTCGGAATATTCTACTACAGTCTGGGAGGGTACATCCGCCGCTACGATCCGCTCCGCCGGGTAAAGGGATGGGTGTTAGCAGCCATCATCGCTGCTGTCAATGTACTGGTCATGATTTCCTATCATAATCAGGTCCTTGACGCCATAGTGGATTACCAGTTCGGGGACAAGTCTTCCTACTTTATTCAGCCATTCGAAGTTATGCCGGAGTACAGCTGGATCACAGTGATACTTTCGATCTGCCTTTTTACTCTTTTTACAAGGTTAAGGATAAGACCGAGCAGATTTATCAACTTCCTGGGTTCAGCTACCTTCATGATCTATCTGTTCCACGACAACAGCTTTATCTACAGTCTGTGGAAGTGCATGAACTGGATCAGACCGCTGAAATCAGCACCGGCTGTATTCGTAAGCCGCTATATCGCCTGGGTGGCGCTGATTTTTATCAATGGCACAGTACTCTATGTGATATACAAAAAGATAGAAAAACAGATCATCAGGGTCTGGAACAGACATGCCGGAGACGCTCCTTCAGTTCAGAATTGAGACAGGCTTCCTGCCGTATGTGCAGGGAGCTTTTTTATTTGCATAATTTGATATCCTACCTTATAATCCCAAGTTTGACACTTTATAGAGCAAAAAACGGCCGCAAATCATTGATTTATAAGGGCTTGCGGGTGTACACTGAACTCATCTATTGTTGACTTACTCCCGTTATATTGCCAGGTCACCATATTATCCAGCATTTCTTCATCCAATTCTTCTATGGACATGTCCGTTATTTCCTTCATAAGGAATTCCAGGCATTCCAACAAAAGAGACGATGACAAAAGCGGTCTGGGGGATTGGTATACGAACGAAAAAAAGCTGGGCTTCAGTCTAAAGGAGCTTTCAGCCGAGGTGCACAAAAAAGGAATACAATTCGGTCTCTGGATAGAGCCTGAGATGGTAAACGAAGACTCGGACCTCTATCGCGAGCATCCTGACTATGCTCTTTGTGTAAGAGGGCGAAAGCCTATTCTGGGCAAGAGTCAGCTGGTACTGGAAAAAGTATGATATAAAAAATTTTTTCGTGTCTTAACCTTCTCTTAACCTTGTATCTGCTACTATTGTTTCGTCAGATGAAACAAGTAGTAAATACACTAGGAAGAGGTAAAACATGAAAAGACTAGCTAAAAAAGCAATAATCGGCATCCTCGCAGCATCAATATGTATAACGTCAGCCACCGGATGCGCTTCAAAAGGAAACAAGGCATACAAGAATGACCATGGCTATTATCTGAACTCTGTAGATCAAGCTAATAGCCTGGTGGATGTTTCCGGAGACAGATTCGACAGCTCTGCGGACAATGGCTATTATAGCAAGAGCGCAGGAGTAGGTATTAATGTAAAAAACAAGGATGTGCTGAGTCTGATTAAAAAGGGAAGCCTTCTACAGGTGAACTCACTGGGAGTCTCTGATACAGAATACGGTTTCGAATACTATTACATGACTAATGCAGCCTACAGACTGTTTAATTCTATTCCAAATGACGCCCCAGACGAAGAAGTTGAGGCTGTCCAGAAAAAATATGATGCAAATATAAATAAATATACATTTCCCTATGTCATGACCGTACGAATCCCTGGTGACAAGGACAAAAAAGATGCAGACAGCATAACAAAGAGGATGAAATCCAAATTTTCTCATATAGACGAGATCGGCAAAATAGGCTCGGATCACTATTATTTTGCCTATAATAAAGATTATCAGGATTTAAAGCTTGATAAATCGGAGGAAAAATCCCTACAAAATCTGGTCAATAATATCGAGACTATGAAAAAAGATATCTGTATATTCCCGGCCGAAAAGGCTGACTCAGGGTCCGCCAAGAACCGAATCCAGAATATCGGACAATTCAATACCAAAACGCTCGATGGAACGGCTGTAAACCAGGACGTATTCGCCAAAAACAAGATAACGATGGTAAATATCTGGGCGACCTACTGCGATCCTTGCAAGGCGGAAATGAAGGATCTGGGAGAGCTGTACAAATCTCTGCCTAAAGACACCGATCTCATCTCAATCTGCGTCGATGGTAAAGAAGAACCCGATCTAGCAAAAAAGATACTAAAGAAAAACAATTGTGACTTTAAGGCTCTGCTTCCGGATGATAAGCTGAATAAGACCGTATTAAACAAGGTATCCGGCGTGCCTACCACTCTTTTTGTAGACTCCAATGGAAATGTACTGGGAGATCCTATAGTCGGCTCCAGAAGCAAGGACAAATATACAAAGGAACTGTACAAGCGTCTTTCTATGATATCAGCAGAAGGATCAGCATCAGAGGTAGCAAAATGAAAAAATCCATTATAAATAATGTGAGAATACTATTGATTGCAGCCTCTGTAGTTCTGATTGCTATCGGCGTATTCAGCCATGAGAATCAGATTGTTCTCACCAAAGCAATCAATGTTTGTCTGGAATGTATAGGAATCGGGTGATCATATGAAGATAACTGAGATGAAGCGGCATATAATACAGGCAGCTGCCGCACTGCTTACTAATCTGAATATCAAGGGATTTTTTACCGGAAGTATATATAAGGGTGCTACGAAGCAGGCGTGCGTTCCGGGACTGAACTGCTACTCCTGCCCCGGGGCAGTCGGTGCCTGTCCAATAGGTTCCCTGCAGGCGGAGCTTGGCAAGGGCAGGCTCAGGTTTCCTGCCTATGTGACTGGTATCCTGCTGTTCTTCGGAGTCATATTCGGCAGGCTGATCTGTGGGTTCTTCTGCCTGTTTGGTTTTATTCAGGATCTGCTGTATAAGATTCCGGTGCCTAAGCTCGTAATACCTAAGAAAATAGATAAGCCCCTCCGCTATGTCAAATACGCCATTCTACTGCTCTTTGTCATCTTGCTTCCCCTTTTTCTTCGGGACGAATACGGCACCTCGGCACCGTATTTCTGCAAGCTGATCTGTCCGGCTGGTACCCTGGAGGGAGGAATCCCGCTTGTTCTTCTCAACACCGGACTTCGTTCTGTAATAGGATTTCTGTTCCGCTGGAAGATATCCATTCTT
>ONDV01000010.1 GCA_900316665.1 uncultured Lachnospiraceae bacterium | reverse complement strand
AAAAACACAACTTGTGAGCCACCACTGTGACATCTCTTGGCAAAAAGCGAATGAATCCTTGCAACGAAGATTCTCATTATTAATGTGGGAAGTTTTAGTATATTATTTCAATATATTGAAGCATAGCCGGAACGCATATGTTTTATGATGCCCACATGCTATACTAATTACTACTAAAAGAGCCGAATGATCGGCTCTTGATATTATCAACATTTGAGAGGAAAACCATGCTCTACTTAAAACCTGAATATTATGACGAATTTAAATGTCTGATGGGTGCCTGCCACGACACCTGCTGCCGCGACTGGGAGATCGTTATTGATGACGCTTCCATGAAGCGCTTTTTGAAAATGCCGGGTGCCATCGGAGAAAAGGTAAGACAGTCCATCCGCACGGCTGCAGACGGATCAAATGTATTTGCCGCAAGGAATAAAAACTGCGCCCTTCTCGCTTCTGACGGCAGATGCTCACTCCAGCTTCAGGCAGGGGAAGATGCTCTTTCCGATATCTGCCGTTCATTCCCAAGACACATGGAAGAATACGACAGCGAACGCGAATATACTATAGATCCGGCCTGCGAAGAAGCTGCGAGGATCATTCTCACCACGTCAAAAAATAAAATAATCACCTGGGAGGATGACCTGATCGAGGAGTCAGACTACGATGATTTTGACTACTTTCTTTACTCCACTTTAAATATGCTCCGCGAAAATCTCCTCGACAGGACTTACCGGTATCTGGAGTCTGGAGCTGATAGTGTGCCGGAAGTTTCGGTTTTGTCCAACTCGCTTCTTTCTCTCGGAAAAACCTGGCAGGATCAAATTGACAGCGACAGAGTATTTGAGATAGACACATCAGCTGAGATAGTCACATCAACCGAGACATCCGTAGACAGTCATCCTTTATCTCTCACTTACGAAAATGAATACAGGATGTATAAGGTGCTTTACTCGATGGAAATGCTGAGAGACGGATATATGGAAAAGCTGGTTGCAGCCGGGGATAAGATATTTTCCGATGAAAAATCATGGAGTAAATACTCAAGCCAGCTTGAGGAATACAGAGAGCCTTTTATCCGTCTTTTAAGATATATGATCCTGAGATATATGGATGGAGCTTCTTATGATTATCATATCATGGGCCGGATGGCTCTGTCCGTATATACATCCAGATGGGTAATTTTGCTTTTTATTTCCTCAGACGGCGATCCACTCAATAGCCTGGTTCAAACGACTCATGAATTCTTCCGCGAAATCATCCATTCAGATGAAAACCTTGCCCTGTTCTATGACAAAGCAGAATCGCCGGCACCTTAAAAAATACAAAATAAAAGAGACTCGGACATCATACACTAATAGGGATATGATAAAATAATGCTGGAAGAATTGCGGGAGTTGCGAAGCAGCGAAGCAATTCGGAGCGAGCACGCTAGCTGCGGCTCGGTTGACAATCGTTCAAGCAGAAATGCTTCCTTGTAGAATATTGCAACTGCAAAATTTATTTTAAAGCATTTCTGTGCGCTTTTGTCAGAGAGCCGCTAATAAGCGCGTGCGAGCAAACAGAAAAACACAACTTGTGAGCCACCACTGTGACATCTCTTGGCAAAAAGCGAATGGATCCTTGCAACGAAGATTCTCATTATTAATGTGGGAAGTTTTAGTTATTAATGTATCGAAAAGTCATCCCGCGTTGCACGAAAAGCGGGATGACTAATTAATGGCAATACGGGCTGCAAAAAGGCATTGGGTTTTTTCTCATTGCCGTGGTTAATAGTGTATCAGGAGAAGACTAATGGTAACAAATGATGAGACACTCGTAAAACTAAAGCATAAGATAATGGAGATGGTATGCCGCCTTGCGTGGAACGACAACCTCGATCCGGAACACGAGGAACAGCTCGTATATGATCTGATCCCCGGTCCCCTTCCCACATGGCGCTGCTGCGTATACTCCGAGCGTGAGATCGTTCGCCAGAGAATACGTCTGGCCATGGCCATGAATCCATCACCTGACAACAAGTCAGACAACATAGTACAGGTCATCGCACCGGCCTGCGATCAATGTCCCATTTCATCATATTCGGTTACAGACAACTGCCGTTTCTGTCTGGGTAAGGCCTGCCTGAATTCATGTAAATTCGGAGCTATCTCACCCGACATCGTCAGAATGCATATCGATGCAACCAAGTGTAAGGAATGCGGACAGTGTGCCAAGGCATGTCCTTACCAAGCAATCGTGCATCTTGAGAGACCCTGCAAGAAGGCTTGCCCTGTCGTAGCAATCACCTACGATGAGTACGGCTATTGCAAGATCGATGACAATAAGTGCATTCGCTGCGGCCAGTGCATCCACAACTGTCCCTTCGGTGCCATCGGCTCCAAGACCTTCCTTGTACCTATTATCCAGGCCATCAAAGCCGGAAAGAAAGTGGTTGCCATGTGTGCTCCAGCTACGGAAGGACAGTTCGGACCTGACGTATCCATGGCATCTCTTAAGGAAGTAGTAAAGAAAATCGGTTTCTATGATATGGTTGAAGTCGGTCTTGGCGGAGACATGACAGCAGCTTACGAAGCAGCTGAATGGAGCAAGGCAAGGTCCGAAGGAAAACAGATGACTACATCCTGCTGCCCTGCATTTATTAATATGCTGAAGATGCATTTCCCGGAGCAGTACAAGGAAAACATGAGTTCCACAGTGTCTCCTATGTGCGCTGTCTCACGTTATGTAAAATCGCAGATTCCCGATGCCGTGACAGTATTCATAGGACCCTGCATAGCAAAGAAATCCGAGGCCGCAGACAAAAGTGTTCCCGGCAATGCTGATTACGCCATCACCTACGGAGAATTCAGAGCCCTTCTCCGCTCCTGCGATATCAAGCCCGAATCTATCCCTGCTAGTGAATACCAGGAAGCTTCAAAATGGGGCAAGGGATTTGCTTCATCAGGCGGCGTAGCTTCGGCTGTTATCGAAGTCATGAAGGAACGCGGTGAAGACACCAGTGGCATCAAGGTATTCCGCGCAAACGGCGGTGATGAATGCCGCAAAGCTCTTCTTCTTCTTAAGGCAGGTAAACTCAAGGAAGATTTCGTCGAGGGAATGGTCTGCTTCGGCGGATGTGTTGGCGGACCTTCAAAACACAGAGCCGAGGCCGAGATCATGAGCGCAAGAAAAACGCTCCTGGGCGAAGCTGACGGCAGGAGCGTTCTAAAGAATCTGGAAAATTATCCTATGGACAGTTTTTCAATGCACCGTGACGGACATTGATTTGCTGAGAGGAATCCATACGACATAAGCTATTACGGAGCCGATGGCGGCGGTGATCAACTGCGTGACAGAGAACTGAATCTTCAGCGCAGGGAGCATCTTCGTCATCGGCTCCGGCAGCATATGCGGCAAAACTCCCATTGAGATGGTAAGTCCCATAAAAAGAGCTTTTAAGATTGAACCTGCTGCCATCCCCAGAGATATCTTCACATAGTTTTTGTTGCCAAAGATGCATACCATTATCACAAGTATCGCATTACCCGCCATGATAAGCGGCATCATCGGAGGTACAGCTGTCATTACAGGGGCTCCGGTGATAAGAAAAGATGTGACAGGAGTGATCACTGACAATATCATAGCAGGAATAAGTCCTGTAGAAAGAGAGCAAATAATAAGACAGGCATTTACGACCGGTCCTGTTATGAAAACGCTCATGTTCTTAAAGATCTGAAACACTATGCATATTGCCAGCAATATTCCTGTTATCGCAATATCTCTTACTGTTATCCTGTTTTTTCTATCCTTACTCATTACTGTCTCCCATGTACTCATCAAGTAATTCAAACACCATCCGGTAATATTCTTTTCTCACATCCTCCGTCGCGTTGAAAATCTCATGCTTCGAAGTCTCGAAGCAATAAGTCCTCACGTTTTTGTCCCTGGAAGTGAATATCTCATATCCCCTCTTATCCACCAGATGATCCTTTCCGGCCTCGAAAATAAAAATAGGCGTATGACTTGCCTTTTTTGCATCCTGAAGTATCAGCTTGTCGGCAGCCAGACTTGCCAGGACCCAGGCATAGGTACCTCCGTAAGTCTGATAATCGCTGTCCTTGCATCTCATATCAAACATATAATCATATCTGACTCTCGACTGGCAGCTGCTGTGGTCGAAAATATTTACGCCGTCAAAATGCTTCTGTCCGACTGAGAGTTTTTTCCAGCGGTGAAATATGATCACATAGAGATGGAGGAGATTTATTACAAAATTACTCATGCCGCCGGTATTCATCATAAGCATGGGGGACGACAAAATAGCTCCGTCGAATTTATTCGGATATTCTTCCAGAAAAAGCGCCGCCACAGCGCCTCCCATTGAATGTGCAAAAAGGACCCTCTTCAGCTTCCTGTCAGCAACCTTGTCCACTACTTTTTCAAGAAAAAGAGCGACATCAATAACATACTGTTCATAGTGCTTTACAAATACGAGATCCTTTTCTGGGAGCTTGCCGCCGGATTTGCCGTGACCTCTCAGCTCCGGGAAGAAAAAGGCATATCCGAGCTGATAAAAATACCATGCCATCTCATGGTATTTGCCGAAAAATTCACAGAATCCATGAACCATCACGATAATGCCCCTGGGATTTTCGGGAATGGCATAATAGTAATGGATCTCAGTAAAATCATAAGACTCGAAATAACCGGACTTCACAGTGCTTTTTATCCACGGCTGCACCGTGCCCTTCATCACATCATAAAAATCATCTTCACCCAGAAGCTTGATATCATTCATATTCTTTTCCCTTTATTACTGACATGGCCATACCGGGATAATTCGTGATTATGGCATGGACTCCGGCCTTCTGACACATACGGATATGCTCAGGCTCGTTTACAGTCCAGACATTTACATCGAGCCCCAGTCTTCTGCACTCGTCCATAAATCCGGGATAAAGTATCGTATATCCTGCCGGATGAACCGCCTTTACACCGTACCCTGCCGCATAAGAGGGTAAGTCAATGATCCCGTCTGACGTCAGAAATGCAATAAGGTTTCCCCTGTCGATCTCGGCCATCTTTCTCGCCGAATAGTGATTGAATGAAGAATAGATCACCCTGTCCTGGAATCCCGCGTCCTTTACAGCCTTATCGACCTTCTCTTCTATTCCGGGATAGAAGAATATACCGGTCTTCAGCTCAATATTGATAGTAAGGTCGGTAGGTTTTAAAAGATCCATGACTTCAGAAAGCGTCGGGATCCTTTCGCCACTGAAGTCGCTCATCTCGTTGGAAAAATCCATTTTTTTCAGCTCTTCCAGCGAATAATCCTTGATAAATCCCTTCGCATCAGCTGTCCTGTCTATGCGCTCATCATGACACACCACGATCTGTCCGTCGCTTGTCAGCTGTACATCCAGTTCAATTCCGTCGGCGCCTTCATCTATTGCCCTCTCAAATGCCGAAAGAGTATTCTCCGGCGCGTGAGCGCTCGCTCCTCTGTGAGCCCATATAAGCGGTCTGTCCATTTATTTCTCCTTCTTTGCCTTATCCACTGCGTCCTTCAAAAACTGCGCGTATGCATCTCTTCCCGGAGGCGTGAGATGGATCCCGTCACTGTAGAACCAGTCAGGATGACCTTGTGAATATGAATCCCAGTCAAGCACAGTAAGATCCTTCCTCTGTGATGCTGCGTCATTTATGGTGATATTGACTTCATGCGACCAGTCCACTCCGTGAGAAGTCACCCAGAAGACTTTTTTGTCCTGGCCTATATCATCAATAATGCTTATGTATTTTTCAACAGCCCTGTTGCCGTTGGTACCGAGATGGATGATCACAATATTTCCAAGTCTTCCCTGCTGCTTCAGCGAATCTATTATGGAGTTGGCATCTGTTATCTGCCTTCCGACAACGGCATCAACATAGATTCCCGGCATGTCATTCATCATTGAGTTCGCCGCTCCGAGCATTACCGAGTCTCCAATCGCTGTGACGTCGCTGTAGTCGATCTGAGCTTTATTATTTGCATCGTCTGTATTCGATTTTTTCTTCTGCTGACTCTTCAGCATCTTTTTATTATTATTAAGCTCAGCCTCAAGCTCCGCCATGTCTTTATTGCCACCCAGTGCATCAGCTCTCCTTCCCTGTAAGAAAGCAAGTCCTATGCCAAGGAAAAGAAGGAGAAATGGAATCAATACACCCTGAAGAAATCTCTCCGCGTCAAAGAAATGATCCATCGCCTTTATTATCCCCTCTGCCGCAAAATGAACAGCTACAGCAGCTGCAGCAATAAGAAGTGACGTACTAATAAAGTAGGCTGCGTTCCCCCAGCCGTGCTTCATGACCATTTTCTGCATAAAATAGATGCAGGGATACATGACAAGATATAGTTCGTAGCTTACCTTTCCTATGGCTCTTAAGGGCAGGCAGTCCATCACACGACCAAAGGTATCCTGATCGCATACAACGCATACCATGAGGATCAGATACAAGACTGTTGACAGCTGCATCCATATTCTGTAAGTAAGGGCTGATCCCCCTGTAGCCACAAATCCAAGTATGATGAGACCGGCTATGGAAATAATTCCGGCAGAAGTACAGACTATAGAAGAATTCTCAGGATGTCTGTCCGGATAATGAGCCACGGCAAGACCCAGAGCTATTCCAAGAAGAACCGCGAAAAATCTGGTGTCGGTTCCGTAATAGATCCTGGACGGATCCTTTCCCGGCACATATAAAAGAGCCAGCTCGACAGCGGACATAAGGGCAAGAGAAATGATTCCTGTAAGAAAAATCTTCTCTCCCTTTCCCACTTCACTCTTCCATTTCAGCGAATCATTATCGGAAATCAGCGAATTGGCAATAAAGGCTATTACCGGCCAGATCAGATAATACTGAACCGTAAGACCTGTGTACCACATATGGGTAAGCGGTGAAGAATTCAGCATCTTTGTAAAATATGATGAATTGGCTCCGATCTGGTACCAGTTGTTATATCCGAATATTATGCTCATGACTTCAGGAAAAGTATTCCTTCGCATACCAGGGCTCATGATTAAAACAGCTGCCGTGACAAGTATCAAAGTAATGAGAAGAGGCGGATAAATTCTCTTTATTTTCTTAACATAAAATCTCTTCACATTGAAGCTGTCGCTTAGACCATAGGACATAAAGAATCCCATGATAAGAAGAAATCCGTTTACGCCCAGAAATCCGCCCGGAAATACCCCTCTGGCCATGTGGTAGATTATTATTCCTATTATTGCTATGGCACGAAGGCCGTCTGTTCCGTTTATATGTCTTTTATTCATTATTACACCTGCTTTTAAAAATTTTCCTTGTATATCTTACCAAATAGATTCACAATGTGAAGAGGTAAGAAGCAAATTTGTAAAAACTTCCCACATTTAATGCGCTTGCATCAATTTCCATGGATCATCTTCGTTGCAAGGATTCATGGAAGCCATGAGATGCACAGATGGTGGCGAACATTGTGTTTTTCGTCGTGAGCGAGCACGCTAATTGAGGCTTCTCTGACAGCCGTTCAAGCAGAAATGCTTCCTTGTAGATTATTGCAACTGCAAAATTTATTTGAAAAACACTACTTGTGAGCCACCACTGTGACATCTCTTGGCAAAAAGCGAATGAATCCTTGCAACGAAGATTCTCATTATTCATGTGGGAAGTTTTAGAACTTTATTGAAAATAAGAGGTGCAGATCATGTTCGGTCGTAATAAAAACGGAAGAGTTGAATTCAAGGATGTAAAAACCGTAAACGAGGGAATAAATATAGTAAGAACCACAAAAGGAGCATATCTTCTGGACATACGCTCAAAAGAATCCTATCAGGAGAAGCATGTGGGAGGAGCTGTAAATATTCCCGCGGACAGGCTGGACTTGATCGGACACAGGATCCCCGATAAATCCGCTGTGATCTACATCTACGGCAGCTACCAGATCAAGCCAAAAAAGACTAAACGCGCTCTTCAGAAGCTGGGCTATATAAATGTCCACGTCTGCGGTTACATTGAGGAACACAAGGTCTCGCCACTTTGATGTCAGGTCGTGTGAGGCTTCACGTCAGGTCGTCCGATTTTTGACACTCATATCATACTGTCGTATATTAAAATATTAGTGGCAAGTGACACTTATATTTTACATGAGGATATTATGAAACAGGAAAAAGAATGGTACAGGCTTGATAACGCCGCGAAGATAATTCCGTCATCCATGCACGGAGCAGATACGCGTGTTTTCAGACTTGTCTGCGAACTTAATGAAGATGTTGATCCGGAGATTCTGAATACTGCCCTTGAACATACTACAGATGAATTTCCATACATGAACTGCTGCCTTAGAAAGGGCATTTTCTGGTATTATATGGACGAAATGGACCGGTCAGCTGATGTCAGCGAGGAACATTTGAACCCTCTCCATGCCCTCTACGTCCGCGGTCAGAAAACGCTTCTCTACCGTCTCAACTATTTCGGCAAAAGGATAAGTCTCGAAATGTTCCACACTCTTTCTGATGGAACCGGCGGCTTTATTATTTTCCGCCATATTATTTGTGAATATCTGATATTAAAATACGGCATAGACCCGTCTATACTCGGCGAAGACACATCGTCAATCGATGAGAAAAAGCAGGACGCCTTCAGCAGATATTACGAATCCGATAAGAGAAAACACAGAAATTATATAAAGGAGATGTTTCCCAAGAAAGCCTACGCAATAAAGGGAAGGCTTGATCCAAATCTGGACGAGCACCTTATCGAGGGCACGGCATCAGCTGCCGGAGTTCTTGAGCTTGCCCACAAGTACCATACCACACTCGGCGTATTCGCCACTTCTGTATGGATAGAAGCGATCCTTCTAATGATGAAGCATTCGGAATACGATCATCCGATAGTAGTAAGCGTTCCTGTAAACCTCAGACAATATTTCCAGTCTGCGACTACAAGAAATTTCTTCGGTGTAATAAACGTATCTTTCGATCCTCATAAATATAAAGGCGATCTGGCTGATATTATTTCAGACGTTGACAAAAATTTTAAAGAAGAGCTGACGGATGAAAAGATGAGGGACACCATGAACTCCTATTCATCGCTTGAGCATAACATTGCCGTCAAGGCAGTGCCTTTATTTTTAAAAGAGCTTGGTCTCAGATACATAAAGAGCCGTATGGACGGAGGCATTACTACATCCGTATCCAATGTCGGAAAGGTCAATATGCCTCCTGAAACCGATCCTTATATAAATAAATTTGCAAGCTTTATGGCATGCAGCTCGGAATTCATGTGCATAAGCTCCTATAAGGACAAAATGGTATTCGGCATCACGTCATGTTTTGAAAATCACAGCGTGCCTATGAATTTTTTCAGACGACTTAATGGTATGGGAGTAAATGTAGTCATTGCGACCAATGATTATATGACGCCTCCCAAAGATGTAAAGGAGTAATAATGCTTCACTGCAACAGATGCAAAATGGATATTATTGGAAACAAGACAGTCTGCCCCTTATGTGAGGGACCGCTTACCGGAGAACCGTCAGAAGACGTATACCCTTATATTCCTAAGACAATATCAAAGGCTACCATAATAAGGGTCTCAGGATTTATTTTTCTGGCAGTCCTTATTGCCATGTGGTCCGTCAGAGCTATCACAGGAAATTTCTATTCATGGATGCCGCTTGTCGTATTAAGCGCTCTTATCGCATTCCTGGATATCTGCGCCACGATCTACACAAGGACAAATCCTCTGAAAATGAGTGTCTGCCAGATATATCTCGGCATGATTGCCTGTCTCATAGTAGACGCTCTTACCGGACGACACGGCTGGTCCATAAACTGGGTCCTTCCATTCGGCTTTATAGGGACAATGTTTCTGGTGCTGTCTCTCGGACTCGGTCTTCATATGATCTTTATGGATTTTGTGCTTTATATGCTTCTCGACTGCGTGCTCTCTTTTCTCCAGCTCATATTCCTGAAGACAGGATATACTAAAATCAAGATCACTCCAATAATCAGTATAGGATCATGTCTCTTGTTTTTCCTTGGAATCCTCATATTCCGGTGGAGAGACTTCCGGTCAGCATCCGAGCGGTATTTTAACATCTGATAAGATTGGCAGAACTAATGGAATAAAACTTACCGTTTCAAAGAAGCAGGAAGCTCGGTTACTTGTAACCGAGTAGTTCACTAAAAACTAACGGATGATATAAGGAGAAAATGCAGATCAAATGAAAATAATAAATAAATCCGGTCTTGAGAAAATAGGAAACATTCTCGATAACGCCGTCAGTCGGGGTATAGAGAAACGATATGAAGCTCCAATCCTTTCCGGCAGTCCCGAAAGAGATATATGGTACAGGATTCCGCTGGCTGCCGGCATGTCAGGCGACGGCACCGGGTATCACATTTATCTTAAGACAGGTTTTTTGAACAAGCTCTGCATTTTTCTATCCGGCGGCGGAGTGGCATGGAACGAATACACGGCAGCCCGGCCTGTCACAGGCGGAGCCGTGGCCGCTCATCTTCCAAATTTCTACTGGAACAACCTCCGTCCCATGACTCAGATAATGAATATAAATAATGGCATAACTGATATAAAAAATACTGAAAATCCATTCAAGGACTGGAATTTCATAATAATAACCTATGCCACGGGCGACTTTCATACAGGTGATAATGATTATCATTACAGAAATGAAAACGGCGAGGATGAAGTGCTGCATTTTCACGGACTGAAAAATTTCCTTGCGGGAATGAGAGTTGCTAAGGAATATTTCCCGTCTCCTGAATCTCTGCTTATAGCCGGAGACTCAGCAGGAGCATTCGCCGTGCCTGCCGTAAGCGACAGGATCTTAAGCGTATTCTATCCTGCCTGCAAAGACGTCACTCTTTTCTCTGACAGCGGTCAGCTTATATATAACCGCTGGCGAACGACTGCCCGCGACATCTGGCATGCTCCTTCTGATATCTGGAGTCCTGTGAAAACCGGCAATATAACAGCAGACTGGTACAGAGCTCTTTATAAAAAGTACGGCGACACTCTCCGCTATCTTTATGCGGGTTCACCCAGAGATTACCTTCTCAGCGCCTATTATAACGACGTGGTCACGCACAGGTATTCGTCCGATCCTCAGGTTCAGGAAAAATACCGGCAGAATATGCGCGTCATGCTCCGCGAGCTTAAAGAAATCACCCCTCATTTCGGTTTCTTCATATACAACTGGCCTTCGCTTCGCATTTCCGGCGGCACAGCGCATACTTCCGTACGCCACCATACTTTTTTCATGCGGACCAAGTCAGGCGTATCCATGGCCGAATGGCTCCTGGGATCTGTTTGCGGCGATGTCCGTGACATTAATTTGGATCTTATGAAGGTAAAGAGCTGACATTATCTCATAGTCCGCTCGAAGTCATCCAATCCTCTCTCCTCTTTCATCAAGGCGGACTTACCGGTTTCCGGATCTGTTATATAGATGTATTTCTTGCCCCAGTCAGTTACCTCTATTTTCAGATACCTTCCGTCACTCATCTTATAATAATAATTCGGGCTGTATACATTTCCCAGAGTATAGTTCAAGGCAAGGTGATCAGGATGATCTGATGCAAATTTTTCAGCGTCAAAATAGTCATCGCCGAGGATCTCCTTCAGGTCATCATCAGTAAGAATATAAGAATTTTCTTCCGAATAGATCATGTCATCCCCGGTAAAAATGATCTTTCTTCCATCTTTTTTCTCAGCTTTAAATATCCTTATCACATCAGCTTCTGACTCAGAATAATCTATATCATCCCACCTTTTATAGTCTTCATTATTGTATGCTTCGAGCTCAGCTGACGTAAATGACATACTGGAAATACCATAGTTATTTTCTTCGCCCTTCAGTTCATTCTGCCAGATAAGGGAATAGGATATATGCCAGCAGTCGCCCCTGTCGTTTGGATCGTCTTTCCCTGCAATCACATAGAAATCTTCCGTGCTCTCATTTTTCTCCCTGCCATTCCTTATCTTGCCGCTGCCCACACGACCTTTGGAATCGTACTTAAGCCTGCTTATCTCTTTGCCCTTAAAAGTCAAGGCCATCTCCGAGAGCTTCTGTCCTGCAGCATCGTTCCAGGCATGAGGAGAGAAAAGAGCTTTTATTTTCTCTGTCTCGCCCGATTTTATATAGTAATAAATCTCATTAGTGTAATCCCTTATAGCCTTATACTCGGAAGTGTAAAGATTATTCCTGATCCTCTTCTCCCTTGTCTTTCTGTCATTACTGTCTGATTCAGTGAGATTATTTGCTTCCTTTTTCAGCTTGCTTTTTAGTACTCCCGAGCTGCAGCCTGTCATGAAAAATACTGTAACAAGAGCTATCAGAAAATAAAGTGCTTTTTTCATGACGGCACCCCCTCGAATTGTCCGGTCATTACCCTTACTATAGAATCACTGTCTTTGCCGTATAATTCCGCCCTGTATTCATGCCCGGAAAATATGAATCTGATATGATCATTATCTCCGCCGTCAGTGCTTACCACCTTATACACGAAATTAATATTGCCATCTGAATCAGTGAATTTAATAAAAGGCGCTCCTGCCGTCTGATAAAATTCCTCAGGAGAAAAATCAGGATTATTCCATATCTTTTCAGGCAGAATATTGACTACCCTGTCATTATTACTGTCACCGTTAAAATAAGTGCCAAGGGCTCTTACCGGATTATCTGCCTTTACATCGGCAGGCTCCGTATATGCCTTATCCATCTGATTCGCGTCCCAGAAACTCTTCCAGCCGGACATATCAGTATTATTCTTTGCAATCAGACCGGGAGAAAGAAGCACCATTCTCTCAATGGCGGCATGGCTTATTCTGTTATTTTTATTATAAGAAAGTTCCGCTTCAAACTGGATCTGATAAAATTTATTTTTCTCAGTCCTTACATAAAAAGAGCCTTTCATCTCTCCGTTTTTATTATTCAATTTCCTTCTCGAAAAAGCGGCATGAGGCTCAGCAGTATCATAATCGACTGAGATCTTTTGCCCCTTGAATTTTTTTATCAGGTCATTCACGCTGCCGTCATACTTTCCCTTTGCATATAACTTCTTTATTTTTTCAGCGGAGCCGTCATTTACAGCCTTCACGATCTTCTTTGAAAAAGCCGCCGTTACCTCATCGCAGTTCGCGAAAGTTCCGTAGTCCTCCTTTATTGCAAGCGCGGCATTTTTTCCTTTCTTAATGACATTTGTAACCCCGCAGCCGTTCAGTGAAAGCGCTGCAGAAAGAAAAAAAAGAATAAGCGCCATTTTCACTTTATTCATCAATCCACCTCCGCCAGCTCGATCCTGAATACAGTGCCCTTTTTACATTCGCTCTTTGTAAGGAGTCTTATTGTTCCATGATGACCCTCTACAATGCTTTTTGTGATAGAAAGCCCCAGACCCGTACCCCGGTCTCCTCTTCTTGCGTCATCTCCGGTTACGAAGGGAAGAAAGGCATTCTGCTTCAGCTCCTCAGGCATACCCGGACCATTATCTCCAAAGAGGATCACTGCCTTTTTTCCTTTATGGGAAAGCGAAACCAGGATTTTCGTTCCTGTCTCTGTATATTTTCTTATATTTGACAATATATTATCAAATACTCTATCCATTTGTTTTTTGTCAATCAGGGCAAAAATACTCTTTTCAGGAATATCCGTATCTATAGAATAACCGGCCAGGGTCAGCTCGTCATACTTTTCCGCCACATATCCTCTCAGATATTCCGTCAGATTCACCCGGACACGATCATATCTGAATTCAGGATGATCAAGCCTGCTGTAATCAGTAAAGGCAAAGATAAGTTCAGACATTCTGTCAGTCTTGTCAATCATGATGTCAATGTATTTCTTCCACTGATCCTCAGGTATCAGACCATCTTTCATAGCATCAAGATAGCCTTGTATTACAGTGATCGGCGTCTTCAGATCATGAGAAATGTCAGCTATCATTCTCCGTTTATCTTCTTCCGCCTTTTTATTCTTTTCCTCGCTCTCCAGGAGTTTCTGCTCCATATTATTATATGTATCGATTGCTTCCTCAAATTCCCTTGACCCGTGAAAATCAGAAATAGCCTCGTGCCTGCCTGCAGCTATGGATTTCAGTGCATCATTTAAGACGTTTATCGGTCTTTTGATTTTTTTTGCAAGCGCTATGGCAAAAAGCATTACTATTACGATCACCGCGACAGCAAAAGCAATATCAGTCAGAATATCTATTCTGATGCCTATGTTTCCGCTTCTCCTGTCAGTAGTAGAAGTATGGAGTATAAGATACCGCCTGTTTCCGCCGTTTGTCACAAAGGAAAATTTCTGCAGAAAAGTCTTGGCTACGGTGCTGTCGTCAGTTGTTTCAAGCATAACCTTAAGATCGCTGTTTGTAATCTTCCTGCTGCCGATATTAAGACTTGAATATAAAATTTCCCGGCTGCTGTTTATTATTGCTATGCCTTTCAGATCATCAGGTTCGGATTTGTCATTCAGTTTTTTCAGGACATAAACATATCCCTTTTTCCCGTTTTGAGAAAAAGGGATAACCTCACTGTATGTATCTTCTTCAATATCACTTATATAATTTAGTATTTCTTTTGAATATGACCGCATTTTGTCCGAGCGGCTGGAGTAGAGAGCCTTGCCATCACTGTTCAATATCTCATAATATCCGTTTTTCCCAAGCGAGTCTCTGAAGTTCAGCTTGTCATAATCTCCGTTTTTAAGCGTGTCTATGTGACGGAAGACATAGTCCTCCGGATTCATGGCTTTCATGCTTGAATCAAAAATTCTCTGCTTCGTAAGTATAAGCAGAGCCAGCAGCATGAAAATACTTAAGAAAAGAAAAATAAGCCAGATAAGAATTATATATCTGATGCCGGGCGACTTTTTTCTTCCGGATCTACTCATTTGCCAAAACCCTGTCTTCCGCGAATTTATACCCCAGACCGCGTACGGTGATAATGTACCTGGGATGTCTGTAGTCATCTTCTATTTTGCTTCTCAGATTTGATATATGCACCATGATGGAATTCTCATCGCCGTCAAAATATGTTCCTCTGAGATGCTCGTATATCTGTGCTTTAGTATACACCCTGTTAGGGCTCTTCATGAGAAAAATAAGGATTTTGAGCTCTGTCGGAGTCACATCGATATTCTGTCCCCTCTTCGTCAGCGTGAATGAATTGAGGTCAGCCTTCAGATCTCCGTATGAGACAGTATCAGACTCCTTACTGCTGCCGGTATTCAGATCATAATATCGTCTGATCTGCGCCTTCACTCTCGCTATAACTTCAAGCGGGGCGAAAGGCTTCGTCAGATAGTCATCCGCGCCCAAATCAAGTCCTATTATCTTGTCGCTGTCCTCCTGTCTCGCTGACAGTATGATGATGGGAATGTTCATGGTCTTTCTGACTTCTTTGATAAGGTCATAACCGTTCATTTTCGGCATCATTATGTCAAATATTCCCAGATCCACATGATTGGACTTTAAGACAGAAAGCGCCTCCTCTCCATCCGGAGCGGAGAGCACAGAGAATCCCTGGCTGCCCAGATAAAGTTTCAGGACTTCCACGATATCCCTGTCATCTTCTGCGATTAGGACGGTATATCCCATTATTCTTCACTCAGCCTCTCTACCATAGCGAGTATATTCTCCGCGGAATTAAAATTCTCGTTTGTCATATCCGCAGCCTCGATTGAAATGTCATAGTGATCCTCAAGCTCAGACACAAGAGAGATAATATTGAATGAAGTGAGAAGGTGATCATCAATAAGATGCTTCTCGGTCTTGTAGTCGATGCTGTCGTCAATGTCATTTAAGATTTCCAGTATTTCGTCCATAATAGTTCTCCTTTTTAATATTTTAATATACTATATCTGCCATATTGAGCCTGTAGCTTTCCCGCATGGAACGAGCAAGCTTTGCGCCATCCGCCTCTGAATACATTACTATTGCCGGCATCTCATGACTCAGGAATGTTGACATGCCCTCATTAAGAGAATAAGCGCCGACGTTTCTGAATACAAGTATATCGCCTGTGGTCAAAGGCTTCGTCTTAAAATTTGCTGCCAAAATGTCATTCACTGTACAAAGCGAACCGCATACGGTGTAATCTTCTACCCCGTCAGCTCCTGCCCTGCCTCTTCTTATCACATCCATGATCGGCTGATACATTCCCTTGAACTGACCGTCATAGTGAATCTGGTGGATGCCGCCGTCGGTTATGCAGTAATTGATTTTTCCTGTCTTCTTCAGATCCATTACTGACGTAATGTATGAACCGCAGGAGAAAGCCAGGGCTCTTCCCATCTCCACTGTGAAATGTCCCCGGTACTTCATCCCGTCAATAAGAGCTCTGAACTCTTCCATGGAATCTGCCTCCGTCGGTCCCTCATCCTGATCAGTAAATACCGGCACATCAAATCCTGTACCATATTCTATCATTGATGTCTCATATCCGTACGATGAAAGTTCTGACACAAGGTCATCGAGTTCTTTTATCTCCCGTGCCGTCTTTTTCAGATTTTTCTTCTGGGTGCCGGAGAAAAAATGAAGCCCCTCAAAATAAAGGTTCTTATATTTCGACCTTTCCCTTATCACATCATATATCGTATCTCTGTCCATTCCGAACTGGTTTCCGGACGAGAGACGGAGAAGGACATGAAGATCAAGTCCGTACTCTTCTCCTTCCATCTGAAGAAATCTGATCTGAGCCGGAGATTCGGCAGTGTAAAGAGCTTTATCCCTGCAGTGATCCACGATTTCATGAAGATCGCACCTTTTCTTCAGGACGCCGGATATCAGAAGCTTTTCAGGAGGAATTTTTAAGTCTCTTACTATCTCGAATTCTCCGAAGGAACATACCTCGATCCGCTCCACATGGTCAACCGCCACTGACGTGAGAAATGGATTTGCCTTCATTGAAAAAGTAAGGGTGGCTCTTCCCAGCCTTTTTTTAATAAGAGAAAGCCTCGCTGCAAAAGCATCCGTATCATAAATATACATGGGAGTGCCGAATTTTTCTGCAGCATCTTTTATTTTTTCAGATGATAAATAATTCATATATTCCTCATTCTATGATGTGGCCTGTAATCATTCTATTGTCTTCTCAAAAGGAAGCCTTCGCCTGTCAATCTTTCCGTTTTTCGTAAGCGGCATACTGTAAATATGATTAAATCTGTTCGGAACCATATATACAGGCAGCAGCTTTTTAAGCCTTATATGAAGATCTTTTTTCCCTATGTCTCCCGTATAATATGATGATATGATTTTCTTTTTGTCATCAAAGAGGAGCACGCATCTTTCCACACCCTGTATCTGCATGATATCACGTTCTATTTCCTCAAGCTCGATTCTATGACCCATATGCTTGATCTGGAAATCGCTCCGGCCGGCAAATCTTATTGTGCCGTCATCCTCTATCACTGCCATATCTCCGGTATGATAAGTTCTTGCCGGCTGTCCATTTTTATCTTTCATGTCAGAAAAGGCGGCGGCTGTCTTTTCGGGGTCTCGGAAATATCCTATGGCAAGCGACTCTCCCGATACGCAGATCTCACCTTCGCTGCCGGGAGACGTAAGAATATTTCCATCAGAATCCCTTATTGTCACTTCTCTTCCCGGAAATGGAATTCCGAGAGGCAGGGGATCATCTTTTTCATATTTTCCCGGTATCTTATAGTAGGTACAGTTGCATGTGATTTCAGTCGGTCCATATAGGTTTACATACATGGCATCCGGCAGATTTTCCTGCCATATACGAAGCTGCTTTATCGGCATTACTTCACCTGAGAACATCACCCGCCTTATTTCAGTCGGTATCTTATATTTAAATCCCTTCATACCTGATATGATGCAGACGGCTGACACGGCCCAGGTCAGGCTTGTGACATGATTATCAATAAGATAATCGATGAGCTTTGCCGGCATGGAGAAATATTCCCTTGGTATCAGAATAAGGCGGGCGCCGGTGAAAAGAGATGTATATATGTCTTTCACAGATACATCAAAGTCAAACGGAGCCTGATTCCCTATGATGTCATTTTCGGAAAAAGAAAAAATACGAGAAAAATGGCCTATAAAATCAACTACATCCCTGTGGCTTATAAGCACGCATTTCGGAATGCCGGTAGAGCCCGATGTGAATATGCCGTAAAGCGGTGAATCAGGCTTTATTACTGAAAGACCCGGGCATTCTTCATCAGATTCGTCCGCACCTTTTTCGATCTCAAAGAAAGAGATTTTCTTTCCCTCAAAACTGATTTCTTCAGTTTTATCCCTTAGGCTGTCTTCAAAAATCAAGGCGGCCGGTTTCAGAACGTCCAGAATCTTATTGATTCTCTCGCCCGGCTGCTCGGGGTCTATCACCACATAAAAACAACCGGAAAAAAGTGACGCAGCCATCATTGTAAGAAGCCTTGAGGACTTATCTGAATAGATGGCTATTGGTCTTACTTCTGATTTATTTCCTCCGATCTCTTTTCTTATGAAATTTCCATATCTTTTAGCCAGACCGTATATTTCATCAAAGGTAAGACTTCCTATTGGATCAGATACAAATGTCTTTCCGGAAAAAATCTCTGCGTCTCTTTTTATTATCTCAGGTATTGTCATCATGCGATCCATTTTCAGCTCCCTTTGTCTCAATGCTCATCCTGTATTTTAAGTCTGTTTTGTCAATCTTCTTAAGCGCTCTGTCTTCTGCCTTTGCATATGTCAGGTATTCCCTGTCCCATAACCTTTCGGTATGGATATCAGCTGAATATTCAAGATCAACATTATCCATTATCCATCTGCCGAGATATGCTGTGGTCTTCATGGCTCCTGAGGCATTCAGATGGTCTCCATGATCTCTCGTATCCGTCTCCCAGCTGATGTTCATGTCCTTTACCCGGCTGTTAAGATCCACATAAGGGATATTTCTTTTTGCCGCGAAGCGGGTAAGAAAAGCCGTCTTTTTCCTGTTATAGCACCTCGGCGAAGGGGCGGAATACATCACAAGCTCGGCGCCGTTTTCTGCGCAGAGCCTCCGGATCTTTTCGAATGATCTGACTCCTGATCTCGTGATCTCGTTTCCTGTCACGACCTTGTCATTGGTTATGCGTCCATCATAAGGTCTCACCTTTGCGCTCACATTATAACCTTTATAGACCTTCCGTCTCTTGCCCGGATCTACTGCCAGTTTCCACATGCTGTGGTTTTTGATAAATGGAATTCTTTTATAAATAGCCCCTGCCAGCTTTCCGCTGTCATTATCCATCGGCTTTGAACCGCCGCTGAACCTGAAGAGGTTATTGGTCTCCATCAGTACCACCCTGGGTTTCTGTCTCTTGAAAGCAAATTTCAAAAGGTCATAGGTCTCTCCAATTTTAGCTCCCGCCTGTCCGGCAGCAAAACTGGTGATGCCGTACTCCTTCCAGAATGACATAGGAGAAAAGCTCGTATAGCTCTCCGAATCTCCGATCACAAGGACATCTATCGAATCTTTTTTCTCCTTTGCAAGCTGCATGTATATCCTGTTTCTGCCGAAATAGAGATTGTGTTTCTGCATAAAATCAGGTGTAATAATAACATTCATTATGCTTATCACCACAAGGAGAATTGCCAGAAATACTGCCGGTTCCGCCATCGTTCTCTTCTTCATCTCTACTCGCCTCCTAAAATCCTGCATAAATAAGGTCTACCGGCTGATATCCGGGTCCGTATGCTCCAAAGATGATGATCGAAAATATCAGGAAATAATATACGCTCCACCTCTTCGGCAGCGACAAAGACGGTATCTTTTCAAAAAGATCCGGATCTTTTTCGAGCTTAAGATTAATAAAAATAACAAGGGCGCTCGCGCATATGATCACAAGCAGATCACCCACATCAGCTCCTATCTCAAGAAGCTGTCCTGACGAAATGTTTCCGTCCCAGGGTCCCTGGAAAAGCCGTCTCATCATTCCGGCAAACTGAGAGAAAGTGTCGCATCGGAAAAGTGTCTCTCCTGTAATGATAATAAGGAATGTCCTTATTCTCCTGTAAATCGTGAGTCCTCTTGAATTCCATGCCACACCGGCCTTTTCAGCCAGCTTTTTCTCTCCCGGTTCAATGGCCACTCCGATAAAGAGAATGATGAAATAATAGACTCCGTACAGGATATAGGTCTCTTTCGGTCCGTGCCAGAGACCGTTCAGCATCCATACAGGGAAAAGGGCAATAGCTGAAACTACAAGGTTTGTAAGATATGTACCAGCGTGTTTCCTGCCGTATTTTTCCCATTTCTTCATAAGCTTTGAAGCAGATACGGGATAGAAAATATATTCCTTGAACCATACGCCCAGAGTGATATGCCATCTTCTCCAGAATTCAGCTGCGTTCTGGGAGAGGAAAGGCTGCCTGAAGTTCTCCGGAAGTCTGATTCCGAAAAGTCTTGCAGAGCCGATCACTATGTCTATGGTTCCGGAAAATTCCATATAAAGCTGGAACGTCACGACCACTCCGGTAATAAATATCATAAGTCCCGTGAAATGGCTCTTTGCATCGAAGAGAATGTTTACCATGTTGTTCATCCTGTCGGAAATAAGCATTCTCTTGAAGAGTCCCCAGCCTATCCTTAATACCCCGGGAAAGAAATTCGCTGCCGTAATATCAGCACCGGCAAAAAGCGTACCGGCTACATCATCCCATCTGGCTATGGGACCTTCCATTAAAGTCGGGAAGAATGTGAGGTAGAGGAGGACTTTAATTGGGTTTTCCTCCGCCCTTATTCTCTTCCAGTGCACATCCAGAAGATAGCTCACCGCCTGGAGAGAGTAGAAGGAAATTCCAATCGGAGACAGGATCTTCATCGGAGAGAAAGCTCCTCCCCTGCCGAAATTATCCGATAATCCTGAAATAATCGAGAGTGTAAAATTGGTATATTTAAGACCTGCAAGGATCAGCACTACAAGAGTTACTGAAAAAGCCGCTATCCTGCCTGTCTTTTTCTTAAGCTCCGCCCTTTTAAGTCTCTCGCCCTTCGGCTTAGCGCTGTTCTCATCAATGATTCTCTGCATGATGAGCCCGCCGCCCCAGGTAAGTGCAGCCGTCATAAGAGTCCATACGATAAGCTTTCCGCTGAAGGAGAGGAAAAAGATGACGCTGAATACAGCCAGCGTGATGTATCTGTATTTCTGCTTTGTAAGACTGTATGATATAAGTGCTATCGGCAGGAATATCATCAGGTATATGTTTGTGTTGTAAGCCATAAATAACCTCATTAATATACGGCCTGTGACTGCCGGCGTCTCCGGCATCCCACAGACCGTATCTTAATATAGGCTACTCGTATTAAATAAAAATAAATATATTCTTAAGATTCCTTAAGATTACGAAATTGCTTTTACTTCAGTTCCTCCTCTATGGATTCCTTCAATTGTTCGAATTTACCAAGTCTCTCCTTTGTAACCTCCGGATAATGAGGATCCATATCTACAAGAGTGTTGCACAGTATCTCGCTCACCACATACCTCATATACCATTTATGATCAGCAGGTACCACATACCACGGTGACTCAGGAGTTGAGGTCTTGTTGATGGCATCCTCGAAAGCTTCCTGATATTTGTCCCAGTATCCTCTCTCCTCCCAGTCGCTCTCAGAGAATTTCCAGTTTTTCTTGGGTTCTTCGATCCTTGAGAGAAATCTCCTGGCCTGTTCTTCCTTTGACACATGAAGAAAGATCTTTACGGTACGTATACTGTTCCTATAGAGATAATGCTCGAAGTGCCTGATATCCTTGTACCTGTCTTCTATCACTTTATCAGTATCGATTCTGTCAGCATGGGCTTCGGTAAGATAGAGTTTTTTCACCTTGGCGATCAGCACATCCTCATACTGCGAACGGTTGAATATGGCTATCTCGCCCTTTGCCGGCACTTCCTTCTCTATTCGCCATAAGAAATCATGCGCCTTTTCTTCGGAAGACGGCGCCTTAAATGCGGCCTCATGCACTCCGTGCGGACTCAGGCAGCTGAGAACAGACCTTATAGTTCCGTCCTTACCGGCTGCGTCCATTGCCTGAAAGAGGAAAATAACCCCCTCTTTCTTTGCAGCATAGAGTTTTGCCTGCAGACGGTCCATCTGCTTATCATTCTCCTCCATCTGCCTTAAAGCCTCATCCTTGTCATGACAAAGCTCAGTCTCATCTGTAGGAGCATCTTTTATCGAGAAATGTCCTGAGCCGTCAAAGCAGTATTTTTTCAACAACTTTTCTCTGTCTTTTCCCATAACTTTCCTCTTTCCTGGCTGAAATCTCACGCGACAAAAAACTCAATGATTACATGAAGATTATACAATAAAATGAAGAGTAAAATTTCTTTATTTATGAGTCAGACGCGCTTCCTGTTTGCCTCTCTAAGCTCCATCATTCCAAATATTCCTGATGCAGCAGTAAGAGTAAGCATAAGTGCCAACATTAAGATCGCGTTCTTATTTAGATTTACTCCGGTCTTTGGAGATCTGATATCAGACTTCATTCTTCCGTTCGGGTTTGAGCCGGCATTTTTTGATGCTCCATTTATTGTTTCTGCCTTTACGGATGTGCCTGCGGCAGCTTTCTTCGGAAGAATGTGGAAGGTGGTTGTCACGGGATTCGTCGTGCCGTATTTATATTTAAATTCTACGATATGATCGCCTGCAGAAAGCGTATTTAGGAAGGAATCCTTAAGAGTGACTATAGTAGATCCTTTCTTTACGGTGTAATTTGACTTGTCGACCAGCTTGTTATCGATATAGAGAGCCTGGAACTGGTCGAAGTCGCCGTCCGACTTTATCGTGAGGCCTTCGCTGCTGCCATAGGTATATGACGGCTCGACGGTTGTGATCTTGTAATCCACAGCCTTTGTCTCAGTCTTTGCAGCGATAGCTGTAAGGACACCGGAATCATTTGAATAATAGACAGTACCGTCAGAGCCTACCGTCACCTGAGCATCACTATACTGATCAGCAAGGCCTTTTGTAAGTTCCTGATAACTTACCGCATCCATCAGCTTATTATCTTTGAAGGAAGAACTGATGACGCTTCCGGGCTGGTTATACGATGCAGTATAAATTAATGTATTATCCTTGTCGGCAGGATCTGTAACTGCTTTTATATCGTAGAGCTTGCCTGTTCCCTTGGTATCAGCCGAAGCCAGAAGAGCCAGTGAATTCTCATCATATACAAATATGGAGCCGTCATTTTTATCTTTCTGCCCGCTGATATAGATTTTTCCGTCCTTTATCTCAGGGCTGGATGTCGTATAAACTGCATTGATATTAACTTTAGAATCCACTCCAAGAGTTCCATCAGCCTCATCGAATTTCGTCTTATGAAGTTCCGGAGCATTTCCATATGTGCAGGTCAGATAATATAAATAACCATTATCATATTTTATGGAAGAATAAATGCGGTTTTCAGATTCCTTTGTCTGACTGTTGACTTTTCCATCCTCATCAGCTCCTGCGCTATATACTTTGAGGTAACCTCCGTTGTCTCCGTAAATTACGAAGTTACCGACAGCTGCCGGAGCTGTATTGCTTATGGCTGAATAATCAGAATGAGGATTATTATCAGTATTTTTCCAGACCATAGAACCCGTATCAGCATTCAAAGCGAAATCGTCCGAGCCGTTATTTCCATATATATAACCATCATAAAATGTAAGAGGTGAATTGCCATAGGATGTTGAAGCAACATCGTCGCATTCCCATGCTTTTTTCAGGTCATCGGCATAGTAAGCGCTGACACTGCTGTAAGAATACGCGCAATTTTGCACAAGCAGGACATCCCTGCCGTTTGATTTTCCTTGGGACAAAAAAACGTTATATCCGTTTCCAACGCCGGATACACTCTCAAGGCTCTCCGGATCCACTTCTCCGCTTACTGAGCCTTCCTTTATCTTATAAAGATATCCGCCTGATACTATATATACATAGCCATTCAGCAAAACTACCTGTGTGGGATTGTTAATATAGGTATTATCGTCTCCATCTTTATAATTTCTGTTGACCTTGCAGGACCATTTCAGCTCAGTATCGGAAAGCGTGCGTGGAAGATAGCCATATGTGCCGGCTGCTCTGACAGAGAAGCTATTCCCCGGTGCATTCGAAACAGCACCGGCAAGCATAAAGCCGGCAAGCATATAAGACAGTAATTTTTTCTTTTTCATAGAATTTCCTTCCTGTATTTAATAAAAATTATTGAAACCATATTTTACTTTTATTCTCTCCAGTTTCCTTAGTACCGTATTACCAAAGAGAAAAGTCACAAAAGCCGCTCTGAACGCGTGCCAGAGATCATAGGGCAGGCCGCTGATATAGAAAATTTTAAGAGTATTGCCAAATGATCCGTCAAACCCGTTTCCGGGAATTGCAAGAGATGTCACTGTGGCGCATAGATTCATCACACCTCCGTAAAGTATCAGCACCGTAAAAAAAGTAAAAACAGTAAGCGTGATATTGTCAGCCGGCAGACGCTTCCTCTGCAGCAGCGCACCTGCTATTAGACCTGCCGCGCCGAAGAGATAAATGCGCCAGCCGAAAAATGTATTATCTCCCATAGGAAAGATGAGAAAATGCAGATAGGCTATAGCTTCAGCTATCATTACAGTAATAAGGGGACCAAGTATGATCCGGAAGCTTCTGGAATTTATCCTGTTTTCCTCAAACCATCTGCCGTGCCTTATCGATGCCGGGTCAACCTTATTAAAGGAAAACCCTGCCAGATATCCCATCATTCCCCAGGCAAACATCTGCCAAGGCGTCCATGCCCCCTGCCCCAGAAAGAAGTTCACGATAAATCTCGAGAGCGCTCCGACAAGAAATCCGGTTTCCGGACCGAATGCTATTCCCGATATGATTACAAGTGAAGTGCCCATCTGGACAGGGAGTATCTGAAGTGACAGGAGGTCTCCCACTACCGTCATCGCAGAGAGTATAGCTGTCATTACAGTCTCTCTGGCTCTCGGCGGCCGTTTCTCATACATAATAAAAAACGGTAGAATAGTCTCTGCAAGGATCAAAATGCTTACCAACATATAATGGCGTCCGAGAAAGAGAAAAAACGTGATTCCGATAGTAACCGGGATCAAAAGAAACAAGACGGCAAGTGAAAAGAAAGTAAGCCGCTTTTTCTGTTTCTCATATGATTTAATTCCCGCATCTTCCATATTCATACTTCTCTTTTAAAGCCGTGACGCACTGCTGTACAGTCACGCAGTCTTTCAGATACCCGCTTGATATCCTGGCAGCTGCTGTCGTATAGAATCTGTTTTCCGAGAAAAAGGTTTTCGGATCTGATCCTTTGCCAAGTCTCCCGTCAAACATCATAGCGGTCCTGTCAGAATACATAGCGGCAAATTCCAGGTCATGAGTCACCAGGACCACGGTCTTTCCCCTGTCCTTTAATTCCATAAGTATGTCAGCCAGACTCTCCTTCGAATAAGGATCGAGTCCCTTAGTCGGCTCATCGAGAAGCAGAAGTTTGGGATCCGTAAGCAAAAGTTTCCCAAGTGCCAGCCGCTGCTGTTCCCCGCCTGACAGGTCGTATGGGTTTAAATCTCCTTTCCCGGTAAGTGAAAGTCTTTCGGCAAGGGCAGAGAAAATTTCATTTTCTTCTCTCTCTTCATCAGGATCAGACGGACTCTTCCTCATCTCCTGCCACTCCTCTCTCGCGCTTATACCGTGGAAAAGAGCCTTCGGATCCTGGGGCAGGAGAACGAGCCCTCCGCTGCCCCTTTTTATATCAGAGACAGTCTTTACCCTTTTACCAAAAGATATGTATTTACCGTGACGAAAAGGCAGAGCTCCGGACAGGAGCTTTAACAGTGTGCTCTTGCCGCTGCCGTTTCCACCAACGATTGAAAAAATCTCGCCACTTCTTATTTCTAATGAAAGGCCATTAAGAATCAACGGTCCGTCTCTCGTATATCTGAAACTGATTCCGTCAGCTCGAAGAAGAAACTGATCTTTTTCTTCTGACTTTTCATCCATCGTTCGGCTGCCCGGTTCAGAAGATTTACATGCCCTACTGCTGCCGGGTTCAGAAGATTTGCATGACATACTGCTGCCGGGTTCAGAAGATTTGCATGACATGCCATTCCCCGGTTCACAAGATCTACACGTCATGCCATTGCCAAGTTCAGAAAAAATGCCTGCCATCATCTGCCTTCCGTCTCTCACCGAAATCGGCATGCTGCTGTCGTCAATAATCTTTTCACCTGAAACGGAATTGTACCCGGCCGCTATCCTTGACGCCGACGGATATTCCGGATCATCCATGCGGCAATGTGCCAGAAGCTGACGGGGAGTGCCCTCGTATTTTATCTCTCCGTCCTGAAGCCTCATCACATACTCAGCCATTCCGAATACTTCCTCCAGCCTGTGTTCGGTCATTATTATTGTAGTGCCAAGCTCGTCATGGACACGCCTCACACATTCCAGAAAACGGGATGCTGCGAGCGGATCAAGCTGCGCCGTCGGCTCATCCAGCAGGAGGACTTCAGGCTCCATGACCACCACCGAAGCCAGATTCAATATCTGCTTCTGCCCGCCCGAAAGCTCGTCGGTATCAGAATAAAACCAGGGCATAATGCCGAGAAAATTCACGATCTCGCCAATACGTCTCTCCATCAGCTCCTGATCGCAGCCCAGATTTTCCAGTCCGAATGCCAGCTCATGCCATACCTTATTTGTCACTATAGAAGCGTCAGGATCCTGTGACACAAAACCCGTTATAGTAGATGCAGCCTTTAGATCCATGTCAGAGACCCTGCTGCCGTGAATGAGAATTTCTCCATTTAACAATCCGTAAGGCGCGGCGCTTTTTTTCATCAGGCGAAGAAGGGTGCTCTTGCCTGAGCCGGATGGTCCTGTGATAAGATAAAAGCCGCCTTCTTTAAACGATACATTTATATGGCGAAGAGCTGCCGTTTCACAGTTCGGATAAGTGAATGACACATCATTAAATGTAATTATTCTTTCAGGCATTATCGTCACCCCTCTTCCATCTGATCTCAGAAACTACATCCATGCAAAGAGGAAGAATGAAAAGCAGAGCTGCCAGAAGATAAAGAAGCGTTTCCAATCCCGTCGCTGAAAAAGCCATCATTAAAGACGTTTTTTTTCTCCCACCCATCGGGTATGACGTAAACCGCCCGACTCCCTTTATGATAAGAAAGAGGCAGACTGAGGCCAGGACAGATTCCACGGCAATCACCGGAATGTCACTCTTTTTTATATGATATCTCATATATGAAGTCCTCTTTCCTATTCCATATCCTCTTTCTTCCATGGCGTTGCCGCGCTCTATGGAAGTCTCGAGGCTCCATGTCAGGACGCAGTCAAATTCACGTGCCGACTGTCTCATTTTTCCGAAGCCTGAATGTCCGTCATGTCCCATTGCGATCTCAGCGGAATGCACTTCCGTAAATCTTCTCTTCAGCATGGGTATGTATCTAAGCATCATTGATATTGTAAGCCCGGTCTTGGGGGCAACGCTGCCAAAGAGCCATATCATCTTCTCATCCGTAATTATTTTATTCTCAGACATAAACCATAAGATTACAGCAATAATGATAAGACCATTTAAAAAACCTCTGAGCATAGCTTCAAGCGTCATGGGATTGCCGTTTAAGTAAAAAAGAACGTGGGCTCCTGTATGCACGGTGAGAAAGTTCACCGCTCCTGTCAAAGGGATGATCAGGCAAATCTTAAAAATAGTTAAAAGCGCCTTTTTCCCGGAAAGACGAAGAGAATAAAGTCCGGCAGCTGTCAGAGATATTGCTGTTATTATCGGATTATCTGTGCTCATTGTAATGATCTCTGCATATGAAAAAAATAAAAATGCAGTCAGAGGATGCAGGTCATTTAAACTGTCGTATGTCACTCTTTCTCCTTCATGTCATATTTGTATAATCATTTACATAGGTCCAGACAATTCTGTCGCCGTCAGAAAGCTTATAATCTGAGCAGCTTCGCTGAGGAAAGCTTCCGTTGACAGAATACATCCATCCGCTTGCGGAACCGCTGTCGAATTCCTTGAATGAATCTATCTCATATACATACATATCGTATATACTGTCTCTCGCTCCCATCTCTATTCCCGCTGCCTGACAGGATGTGATAAGAGCGTCATATACGGTATCAGTGTCTTTCATGGAGAGTTTAGTCGAAAGAAGTGTCCCGCCTGATGACGCAGCTCTCTCTCTGTCATCCTGGTTTATAAGTTTCTTTGAATTTTCTCCGCTGATTCTTGAAATATCTATAGTCAGGGTAACTGTGACATTGTCTTTATCGGCAGTGCTGTCTCTTGTCTTATCATCTGAAATTCCATTCGATGAACTGCTTTCTTCGCTTTTAGCCGCCGGATCATTATTACCGGTTTTACCTGCCGGATCATTATTACCGGAAGATGGGGAGGATTTTTCAGTGCTCTTCCCGGAAGATTTTTCTGTGATTTTATCAGAGCCTTTTTTCGCTGAAGACGTAGATCCCTTAATGGATGAATTTTTCTTTTTATTTGATTCGGATTTTTTATCATCAGAAGAAGTATTATTTTTATCAGAACCGGATTTTTTATCAGAAGCTTCATCTTTTTTATCAGAATCAGATTTTTTATCCGTTTCGGAATTTTTCTTATCGGAAGAATTGTATGTATGTGACGATGCAGAGTCTTTCTGCATCGAAATGACATGGCGCTTTGCCATCTTTGGAGCAGAAGCTGACTGTATATTGGAATGTAAAACCCAGGCCGCTCCTATGAAGAAAAGAATAAATGCGATAAGAATGTATCTTCCTGCTCTTTTATGGAACAGGGCATAGCTTATTTTCACCAGAATCTTTTTAATTTTATCAATAAATTTCCGCATAATAAAACTCCGCTCAAACGGGCGGAGAAAATGCGTACACGAAAAAGAGGCTATGCCATACATAGTCTTTCTGACGCGAATAAGCTCTGTCCCTCTGCCCGGACAATCTTAGTCAAAGATATAAGACAGGTCTCCTGACTCCAGTGATTTTTTTCCGACGCGCCTTCTCAGGATATATCCCAATGGCATTCAAGCGTCTCAACTGCTACAGTAGTGGCTGCTGCTCCGGATTCGCACCGGATTCCCTATTAAGCAAAGAGGCCGCGCTGACCGCGTTACCTCTTTACATCTTATACCCAGTCAGCTATTTATTATAATTATTTAAGCGAATTAATCAATTATAGTTTACTTTTATTGCTGATTATAAAATAATGCAATTACTGTTGAATCGCAGCTTCAGAATATGCCTGACACCGGCAGCTTTTTCCCCCTCATCAGCTCGAATATCCCAAGCGCTGCCCCTTCATATTCTTCGTATGTCACGGCTTTTTTTAATTTCTTCAGAAGCCGTTTCATATCATTCGATAGAAGTCTGTTGCTCCCCCAGGCGCCCTTTGAAGATTCTGAAGAGACTAAGTCGTATGTCAGATAAGGTCCGTCCGCAAGGTGACTCCAGTATTCCTTCATCCTGGACAGGGCATTTCTCACATTGCCATTCATATATGACAGATAATTTGAATACAGCTTCTCCGTAAAGGATTCTAATCTTGATATATCATCATTATCTGACCATCTTATCCCGGAAACATGAGATTCGATCTTTTCAGCAAGAAACGGATCCTCCAGAAGCCCCCTGCCTATCATCAAACCGGCAGTATCCGGAAAGCGGTTCATGATCATGTCATGATCTTCGACGCTTCTTATGTCTCCGTTATATAGTACAGGAATATTTAAGTATTCAAGCGCCATGCCATAAGCATTGAGATCCGGCTTGCCGCTGTAACCCTGTATGCCAAGCCTGGGATGAACTATTACATATGAGACCGGATATCTGTTAATTATCTCTGCTGTTTCATGAAGCTTTGACGTATCATACATTCCGATCCGCATCTTTACGCTCAGATTAAAGTCATCCGGTCCTATGCCATGAGATTCCAGTATCTCAAAAGCTCCGTCAAGCATCCTGTCGATGGCCGTTGGATCAATTAGTATGCCGGAGCCCCTGCCCCTCTTATATACGGTAGGCGACGGGCAGCCGAGATTTATATTTACATCTCTCCTGTTCAGCCTGATAAGCTCTTCTATGCCCCAGGCAAGCTCCTCTCCGCGTTTTACGAGAAGCTGGGGAACTGTGGGAACCATATTCTTATCGTCTTCACCGGTATCCAATTCCCGCCTCTCATGACGACCGAAACCGAGGCTCTGACTGACTGAAAGAAAGGGCGTATAAAATCTGTCGATCCCGCCGAAACGCTCCCTGAACGCAAAGCGGAAGGGATAACCGGTTATCCCTTCCATAGGTGCAAATTCAATTCTTAATTTATCACTCCGGCAGCTCATTCGAGATTCTCCGGTCCGAAGCTCTCCGGCAGCAGCTCCTCAAGAGTAAATATTCTAAGGTCATCCGGTTTACCCAGGATTATTCGAAATTTTGATGGATCAGGGCAGAATTCTCTCAGCACCTGCCTGCATACTCCGCATGGGGGATACATTCCGGATACGCTGCCGCCACGACCGCCGGCGACGGCTATGGCCGAAAAACTCCTGACTCCGCTGCTTACGGCCTTGAATACCGCCGTCCTTTCAGCACAGTTCGAAGGTGAATAGGCTGCATTTTCAATATTGCATCCCTTGAAGACTTCGCCATCTTCGGAAAGAAGTGCCGCGCCTACGAGCTCGCCGGAATAGGGAGCATAAGCATACTTCCTGGCCTCTATGGCCAGCTCCATTAGTTCTCTGTCAGAATAAACCGCTTTTTTCATTATCACATATCCACCGGCGGATGCAGATCCCAGTCCGGAAAACAGCTTGCAAATCCTTCCAGATTCTGAGTCAGAACGATCTTGTCACTGTCATCTGCTGCTGTGTCCTGATCGTCTCCGAACATAGCATAAAGCTCATCCATTGCGTTATTATTATCTGCCATATTTATCTACCCCTTTATCAGGCGACATTCTCTATGCCGCTGTTTTCAAAATCCGATACAGTCTTTTGTACTTCATTCCACTGGTCGAGACACTTGTTAAGCGTATTCTCTCCATTCATCTGCAGACCGCTGTATTTCTGGTTCAGATTGCTGATGGATAGCGCATGATTCTTCTTCGCGCCGGAAGACTTGATGAGAAGGACCGCTCCGGCGATAAGACAGATAATTCCAAGCGGAAGCACTGTGAAAAGACCTATCGCCCCGGCTATCAGAAGCCCTATAGCGGAGTACATAAATGCCTTTGTTTTATCTTCTTTATCTATCTGATTCTTCTCGTTTGCATAGCACTGATTGAGATAAGAATCATATTGAGTCTTTAAATTCTCTCTGTTTTGCCCATCAGCTGATGTGCCGGTCCAGCCATTGATCGCCAGAGTAATGTCCTTAGGGAATGTTTCTTTTTTCTCCGTGATATATGATTTGTAACCTGCGTTGATATAATTTCTGAGGAAGGAAAGGGCAGTCCTTCTCTCTGAAGGACGGGAATTTTCAGGCGAAATGATGGCCTCATTATACTGAGATATGAGATCCATCCGCTTTTTAGTCTCATGTTCCCGTCTCGCGTTCACGATATCCCTTGCCTTCTCTTCGTCTCCGAGGCAGGCCTTTACGGCTTCGCAGTATCTCTCCTGTTCGTGAAGTTCTCTTTCCTTGCTCTCTGCGGACTGCACCAGCTCCACCAGACGCTCATCAATAAGGCGGTTCAGGTCTTCCTTATCTACCTTGGATTCGTCTATCCGTCTGAAATTATCGGTGATAGGGTCTACGGCATCTATTCTTCCAAGATATGCGGCTATGTATCTGTATTCCTTGGCACAGGCTTCGAGTTCAGGATATTTGCCTGACTCGTCCTGAGTAAATTCTCTGAGATAACTCGTCCAGACATCATTTTCAGTCTTCGCGAAATCGGAATCTTTCTCGCTGATTTGAGAGATCCAGTTGCTGATGTAGTCGTCGCAGATATGTTTCTCATCAGCTCCAAATATGCCGTTTATATATGCATCGATATATACAAGGGTATCCTCTTCCATATCAGCTGCGTTCTGAGTATTGAAGAATCTGGACAGCCACTCGAAGCAGGTGGATGTCCTTCCGTTTCTCTTGCAGATAAGAGCCATTAGAAGAGATGTATGCTCTTCGTCACGTCTCATTGCTTCCCGGATAGCTCTGTCAGCCAGATCATGGTCATTGGAGATCCATGCTGAAACTGCGATAAGCACAGGTGCGAGCCAGTAATCATGAGTCGTGATCATCAGCTCTTCTGATACGCTTGAGATGGTCTGCTTCCTTACAAGTGCGGCATCCGTTGCCTGAAGGATACCTATCATGGATTCACGGACCTGCTTGTATTTGCCGAATCTTCTCTCTATCTCCTGACGAACGGAAATAAGCTCTGATGTAGCACGCTGCAGAGCGGCATTCCTCTCCTGCTTCATCATGAGATCCTCAAAATCAGCTTTCAGCTGTTCACAGTAAGCCCTGGCCTCCTGAGCAGCTCTTGTTGCCTCTTCCTGCTGACTGCTAAGGTAACTGAGTTGCGACTCTATACTCCTGAGCTCTGATGTAATAGCGCTTAAATCAATTAGATCTGCTGACACTTTCTCCTCCTTTAATATTGTCATTCATTGTCATTCAATTCTGAGATGAAGTCCTTCTCCGCTTCAGCGTATGCCTGGGCGAACTTGCTGCTGTAGTCGCTCTTTTTCATCGAGCTTATTATTTTCCCAACACGCTTTACATAATTATTGAAAAAATGCTCTGACCTGGCTCTCATAGAAAATGTATTCGTCACATACGGAGAGTCAGGATTGGTCTTTATTCCCTTAAGCAGCGTGATGCAGGTCTTCGGTATATTGCAATTTGCGGCAATATCTGAATACAGCTCGCACCTCTTTTCCGTCATGAAATCATCAGACGGGTATCTTGATATGCAGTAGGGACTTATGGTGTCAATGAAATTCTCAAGGCTGTCTCTGTCTTTCGGACTCTGCATATTCGGGATCACGAGAGTAAGCATCTCCTCTTCATAGCCTCTCAGGTTATATTTGGCTGCGATAAAAAGCTTTAAAAGATCGCGGATCTCATCGCCCTCTACTTCTTTTATTCCATCAGCTTCTCTGAAGAAATCCCGGATCGAATTATATTTTCCAAGCTCATACTCATCGAGATATGAAAGTATAAAGAGTGCAGGCAGGCTGTCAAGCATCACATTCAAAACATCACCTGCAAACCTCCTCGCAGTCTCCCTGTTTCCGCTTGTAAATGCCTTGATCGCATTATCAAGTACCAGAACGACTTTGCCGTTCATAGCCAGCTGCGATCTTGAATAATACTCTCTCTTCCCGCATTGGTTACATATAAGTATCCTATTTTCAGCATCAAATGTCACATCACTGCTGCCGCAGCCGCTGCATGTAATTCCTGATAATTCCATCTTGTCACCTGATTGATCCGTTCATGGAATTCATGATCTTTATTGTTCCTGCAGCTTCATGGATCTTTGGCACGACAGCGGCGGGATCAGCATTGCTTTCGATCATAGCTCTGATTTCATCCATCTGGGTTCTGAATTTGGTCTCAAGATTCTGATTGAAGCTCTGAGACATATTAGGACTGAAAGAGATAAGCTCGCATAATTCTCTCATAGCTTCCTTTTCAGCAGGATCTACAGTCTCAGCCATAACACCGGTGGCCAGTGAACGGAAACTTGTGACAGCTGCTGTCTTGTTTCTCATTTCTATTGATGTATCCTGCACCCTGTCCCTGTAGGACATTGTGAATATCATGACAATAGCATAGAAAACAAGTATTGCCACATCAATGGCTATCGGAACCATCATGTGAAGATTCTTGAAATAAAGCATACAGAAAACTGTATTGCAAATAACTGAGAATGCAATATATATGCCCGTCACGATATAAGGCAGGGCGTCGATTTCAGTTGTGTCCCTGTTCTGTCTGACATTATCAACGAGGATCAGGGCGATTATAGACACTACGAAAGAGCCTGCTCCGCCAATCAGACCTATAAAGCCGTATCTTCCGAGTAAAGGCAGCTTAATTATTACAAGCATGCCGAGAATCCATACGACTGCCAGAAGAGCAAGCGTTATGATCACACGAATGGTTTTTTTATTCATCTTTTTTCTCCTCTGTGAGCTTTGCGCCGCACTCGTTACAGAACTTTGCCCCGGGCTCCAGCTCATGTCCGCATTTAGGGCACTTCAGTTTCCCGCCGAGCTTAGTTCCGCACTCCTGACAGAACTTTGCTCCGAGCGGATTCATATAACCGCATGCAGGACATTTTGTACCTGTCTCAAGCTTGGCTCCGCACTCCAGGCAAAATTTTGCTCCGGCAGGATTTACATGGGAACATTCAGGACATACAACCGTATTCCCGGCAGCCTGACTTGCAGCAGGGCTCTCTAAATTCCCAACCGTCTCTCTGGCCAGATTGGAAAATCCCGCTCCTACTGCTCCGCCTACTCCTACGCCCATTCCGAGACCCATTCCGGCTCCGAGGAAAGCTGATGAAGCGCTGCCCTCATTTGAAGCGGCAGACTGCATGACATCCATTCCACGTTCCTCGTGATAAGAATAACCCTCACGCTGACGCTTTCTGGCAATGGCTTCGGACTCGATATCCATCTGCTTGGCATTGGCTTCTGCCTCCAGCTCCTGACGCTTTTTCTGGATCTTCATCTCGTTGATTGCAGCCAGATCCTCTTCGAGCGGCTGTATGCTTAAGAAGGAGAAATTATCCAGAGTCATTCCGAAATCCTGGAAATATTTGACCAGTGAATCCTTCATCTGATCGGAAAATTCGGAATAATGCGATGACATCTCCAGAATGCCTATCTTCTTGTCAATGATGGCTTTACCCAGAAGGTCAGGAATTCTTTCAAGTATCTTGGCACGGAGAAAATCTGTAAGCTCCTGTCTGGAGTACTGCGAGCGGGTGCCTACGACCTTCATCAGGAACTTTCTCGCATCCACTACAGCCTGTCCGGCGTCTTCCTGATCAAGGTGGGCTCCGAAGAGGCCATAGGCTCTGACATGAACGTTTACTCCCTCGACCGGATCTTCGACTATAATAGGACTCTGCGTGCCCCATCTCAGTTCGTTCATATATGTGGAACTAATAAAATATACGACAGAGTGAAATGCACTCGAACCGCCCGTCAGCGCGTGTGTCACATTACGGAAAGGAGCGAATCTCGAATCTCCTGTATCCAACTTGATCTTGCAGGGGCCTATGAATACTGATACCTGAGATGCGCCTGAACCGTCCTGGTTCATGGAATCTCCGGCCGAAAGATTGTTGGTGAACACCGCTATCTGTGACTGATCCACCTGCAGATATGATCCGTTGGGAAAGTCTTCATAAGGATAGCGAAAAGCTACAAGAGAGGCTCCCGCGTCATCGCCCGGTTCCCATTTGATATTGTCGACTGAAAATGCCCCGAGGATGCCGCTGTGATGCTCTTCCTTGGGATTTGCACTCTGAAATAGTGACAAATCGTCCTTCCTTTCTTCTTATGCCGGAACTTTTCCTGTCAATCAGCTTCCTTTTCCGCCGGATCTATTTCATTTTACCTGCAGACCCGTGACATAAAAAGTTCCATCTAAAATTTTGTTGCTTGGTTTGTCTGTTATTTTACCATAAATGAGAATGAACAATATAATTTTTGTCAGATTATTATGTAGCTCAGGTATTCCGGATCGGACATCAGATTAATGACCCTGCCGCTTGTCTTTTCTGCGACAATGGGGCGAAGCGGATAGCCCTTATTTTGAGAAAGGACTATCATCTTTTTTTCGGTCTTGCCGTTTGACATGGTGATTTCGCTGCCTGACGGATATGCCACCACGCTGTCGAGAAATACTCTCATCACATCCGGATTAAATTTATTGTACATTCCCATCATCATCTCAATTACTTCGTTCTGTCTCTTGGCAGCTTTATAAGGGCGCTTCGTAGCAAGAGCATCATAGACATCCGACACAGTGAGGATCTCAGCATAGATATTGAGCTTTGTTGCGTCAAAATGCAGAGGATAGCCGGAGCCGTCCTGATTCTCATGATGCATAAGAACGGCAAGCTTTATATCCTCATCTATCTTCGTCGATTTGATTCTCTCATAACCGTAGACGGGATGCTTTTTCATGATTGCAAATTCTTCATCCGTCAGCTTTGCCGGTTTATTCAAAATCTCCGGCGGTACATCGATCTTGCCGATGTCATGAAGAATGCCCGAAGTTGACAGTATGTGCAGGTCGTTATCATCCATTCCGGCATTTCTGCCGATAAGCATGGCAATAGTACCTACGTCAACGCTATGTTTGTAGGTATATTCATCCGCGATCTTCAGCTCGCTCAAATTTATTGAAGTATCAGCCGACTCTTTCATTGCCTTTTCAACATTGAAGGCCAGATCTTCAGCTGCCGATACGCTTTCTTTTTTTGAAACGTCTCCTGAGAAAACACATTGTATTGCCTCTCTCGCGTGCTCCTTCAGCTCGCTGTCAAAAGCAAATATCCTGTCATCATCAGACGCAGGAATGGAAACCAAAGAACGATCAGTCTGAGAGAGTTCTGATTTTTCCGAACCCGGAACCTGATATTCCCTGCCGTCCTTGAAATAAAAATGAACTTTTTTGTTGAACTTTTTAAGTTTTTCGGCAACGGATGCCGAAACGTCAGTTCCGCGCTTCATAAGGAAAACGCCGTCTTCTGTTACAATATCATCAGAAAGTGTGCTTCCGACAGGCACACGTGACGATATGTCATAATATAATACTTTATCCATAGGAGGATATAATAATCCCTTTTTTATAAATTTTCAATTAATAAAAACGCCCGCAAAATTGCGGGCGTCGAAAACAATTTTCTATTCTTAATTAAACTTACTTGCAACAATAGCCATAGATATGAATGCATCTATGAAATATGTAATGAGAAGCGATACAAAGATCGTAAGTGGCATCTTCTCTGTATTTGAAGGATCCATGACAGGATGGTCGGTCACGATCAGTACTACTCCCCAGAGGAGACCAGCAGCGAGAGCAAAAAGTCCAAGCACAGGATTAATAAGAGAAAGGACGATTGCGATGACTCCGGTGATCGAGCAGGCAAAGCTCTTCAAAGCGGCCAGGGAAAGCGCGGTCATAAAGGAAATATCGTTCTTTATGATCCGGTTTGCAAGGAAAAGTATCACTGCAAGAATTACCGTAAAAAGAAGCGTCAGGAAAAACATTCCAAAGAATATTCCTGCATAATTCGGACGGACGCCGTATTCGAAAAGTTCGCCCAAATCTCCAAACATACTGTTTATTGCACTGCCGGCTGCAGAAACTATTTTGGCAGATACAATCAAATATACAAAAGCGGTTATTACGGCCTCCAGAATTATGAAACCGCATGCTAAAGGATATCCGCCGTCTTTTACTAATTTCTTGCCATTCTCGACAGGCTTTTTCAAAATGCCGAAAAATGTACTGAAAAAAGTCGAAAAATAATTTGCCGCGCCATTCTGCTGTGGCATCATATTGGGCTGACCCCACTGTGGCTGCCCCTGTGGCTGATTCCACTGATTCGGCTGCTGTCCCTGCGGCTGGTTCCACTGATTTGGCTGCTGACCCTGCGGCTGATTCCACTGATTCTGCTGAGGCTGCCCCTGCTGCTGATTCCATGCATTCTGCTGAGGCTGGCTCTGCGTCTGATCACTCTGTTTCGGTTGCTCAGCTGCCTGTTTCTGTACATTCATGACCGGCGCACCGCATTTAACGCAGAAAGCTGACCCTTCCGGAACTTCAGCGCCACATTTTTTACAAAACATATATCCCTCCTTTATATTTTATCAAAAATTTCTTTTAATATTTTAACACAACGATGTCATCAATCCATATAATTTTTCAAAAAAAGTTGTTGGTTGGAATAAAAAAGAGATGCCTTTAGAATACAATGATTTCAATGATTTCCAATAATTACAGCGGTTATCCTGCATAGTCAAAACAATCATATTTCTCGTAAATGTGTCGTAATGGATAGGATCTTCCTTATCGGCGCAAAAAAACAGCGACTGCTGCAAGGCAGCGACACAGGAGGATATGGATAACTGGTAATCGTTCCTGGTGAAAGTAATCAGCCCTATCCAGTGCCGGAGACATCTCGGATTGACCGCATCATTAGTCCAGAAAAACGTCCGCATGCCCAGACAGATCAACGGATGACTGTCACAGGCTTCTGCTCAGCAGAAATTTATATAGCGGCATCACATCTATTGTGATTCCATTGGTCTCAATTTTTCTTTCGTCTTCATAAGTCACTACCAGATACTTCATGTCACCATCTGCGGACTCAGAAAATTTAATCAGGCTTTCAATTTCACGGTCATATGAATTCTCATCCAGCGAGTACGCCACCTGCACAGCCAGGTTCTCTTCTGGAATAAAAAAATCTATATCAATTCCCGTAGCCCTGGACTTAAAGTAATAAAACTTTTTGCCATACAGTCTGAGTAATCTGTCCGCAACAGCATTTTCAAGAAACGCAGAATTTTTGTCTATCAAAAAAAGTGAAAGGAATCCATTGTCGATAAAGTAAAACCTGGGAATGCTTTCCTTTTCTGAGAACTTTGCCACATAGTTGGTCAGCCTGAAAATAAGATAAGCATCCTCTGCATATCCAGCATATACAATCGCTGCATCTGTAGAAAATCGTAGACCAGTTGACTTAACAGCTCCTGCCAGCTTATTAAAAGATACCTCGTGCATCACTGTCTCAGCTGTTTTTTTCATTAAAAGCCGCATAGCATCGGGATTTTTAAGCCTGTTTCGTGAAACTATGTCTCCTAGAAGCACCTTATCATAGACACTTTGAATATAGTCGCGTTTTATCTTATAATCCAGGGTTTCCGGCAGTCCTCCGTGATGAAGGTATTCATCTGCGGCTCCTCTGATCTGCCCGGCCTGTGATGTGGTAAGAAGTGCATCGGCATCATGCGGTATATGCCTGTAATCAAGTGCTTCCGAAAACGAAAAAGGCATTATCATCATGGATATATACCGTCCGCCCAGTCTTTCTTCCATTTCACGTGAGAGCATTTTTGCATTGCTTCCGGTTATATAGACCTGCTCCTTATGATCCGCAAGTCTTCTTGCAAATCTTTCCCAACCGTCAATATTCTGGATCTCATCAAAAAAATAATATATTTTTTTGTCTGTGAATTCATGCGCTGACTCAATAATGTCATCAAAATCCCTGTTTGTAAATTCCATCAGACGGTCATCCTCAAAATTGACATAACAGATCTGATTCCAATCTACCCCCGAGCTTATCAGATCACGCGCTTTCTTATAAAGCATAGTGGATTTACCACTTCTTCTGACTCCTACCAGTATGTAATTAGCCCTTTCCTCGAAATGATAATCTCTGTCAATAATCTCAGCATTTTTGATCATCTGCTGGAGATCGAGAATTACTCTTTTTATGATTTCATGTCTCATTACGAACTCCTATCGTCTCTGTACGATGATTTTTATATATTTTATCGTGCTTAGACGATAGTGTCAACATTTATTTTTCGCCGAGACCAAATGAGCTCAGTATGATTTTCTGCGTTTTTGTGACAGCATGGTCTAGCTTCATATCATCTATCTTTCTATTTTGCATAAACATCTCCATGCTCATTCCATGACCACTTTTTCTTATTGCTTTTTATAATATCTGTATATTCTTTTGCATAACTATTCTTAACTTCTTCAAATGATTTATTACCATTTAAAAAGTCATCAATACTACCATTTCCACCACATTTTGCATTATGCACACCTACAGAGGTATTACCCACAAAATAGGTATGATTATCCGCCACCCTGAAATTAAATACCTTGACAGGTGATTCCAGGATCTCATGCTGTACTTTCTCTACTACGACATATTCTCCGTTAACTGTCCAGAGAATATCACCTGCTCGTAGATTTACTGCCTTTACAAATCCCTTCTGCGGTACATAGAACGGATGGTCCGGTGTGGATGATATCGTCTCTCCATTTACTGTTATATGAACCAGTTCATTGCTTTCACGGACAAAAGTCTCTTCAACGGTCTTCTTTGACACCTCCTGTGTATTTGCGTTAAAGCTATATACCTTGTCTCCTGCCCTGACATTTTCTATAGGTATAAGACCACTTACCGCCAGTACCAGCGTCCCGGCAACAAAGCATTTGCCTTTCAGACCCGCTTCGTCAATGACATTATTAATCTCTTCTTTCAGTTTCGTAATACGGCTCCCGAATAACTTTGAAGCAATCCCAAGAGTACCTATTGCAGCGAGCTGCACCCCTATCTCCTGCAGATAGCGGATCTCTCCAGTCTGCTGATACATATGAAGCTGATCTATAACCTGTTCTATATAGCTTATAAGCATGATAAACTCAGCTGCATTTATCAGAAAGCTTATAGCTGCTACCCATCCGCAAGGACTTACCGCCAGAATGATCGTCTTGCATAATTCCCATACTCATTGATTACATCCTGGTCTGCCTGTGTGGCAGGAACATATGAGAGAACAATTCTTTTTCCATACACATCCGGTGCCTGATATGTATAGTCTATGGAATCGGATCCGGAATAATCCTTTCCATCCGCTGAATTGCCATACAGCCTGATCGTTACGCTGTCTGTGTATTTATCTGATATGTCATCGAACGACTCTGCTTTGTCCGCATTCTGATACGGAAGAGACAGCGGAAGATATCCCAGATCTTCCGTTACTATTGTTTTTCCGCCAAATGCCTCTGCAAGTGTGGACTCGCCATAGCCATTCTCCAGCATATATTTAATCAGGGCGGAGTTGTCATAATTCCGATTTTTTCTAATATGCCTTCCGAATTGTCTGTGTCAAGCTGGGCAGCATATTTTTCCAGTTTCGCAAAACCTGATTTGACAGCACTGCGATAAGCAGACAGTTCTGCACTTTTATCACCTGAATCAAGTGCCTCAAAAGTCTGTTCCTTCAACTGAGATATTAATTTAATGAATTCTTCTTTACTTTTTGAAAAACTTTTCTGATCTGCACATCCGGAAACCAGCTTCTCATATCCGCCGGCAAATGCCTCCCCTGTCTTCCCCATCTGTGTATCATTACCTGAAAGAGCAAGGTCACTTACTGATCTGAGCCCGTCATATCCGACAGTTGCTGTCACAGGGTCTGCCTTTGCAGTATTACTGCCATCCGATGCATGTGACTGCTGAACTATCATATGTCCTGCAATACATACGAACGTAATTGCAGCGGCAAGAATAAGCGCAGTAAATCCCCTTGATGAAAAAATTCCTTCTCGTTTTCCCACTAGGACCTCCTCCGATGAATTATAATTATTTAATGCGGTATAATTGTATCAGTATCCGTACAAGAATTGCAATATCACTTTTTTAAGATTTATATCAGGATTTATCACTCGGATACACATCTTAAACAATGAAAAACTTCGTTGCAAGGATTCTATGAAGCCAAGAGATGCACAGATAGTGGCAAGTTTCCGTAAATCCTTTGTAAAGAAGATGATCCATGGAATGCGGGAAGTCTCAGTTATATATTTGCAGGAGCGTTCAAATGCGAATGACTCAAGCGACGCAGACGGCCGTAAAATGATATAATAGAAAAAATGTTAATTTGTTTTGATGTAGAGTTTTTTATAAGTTAACCGTGCTAAATATGGAAAGTACAATGAAAACCAAGCTGATATCATCCTTTTTATTTTTCGTAATTCTAATAGCCATTATTCTGACCTCATCGTATGCATCGCTCGCCATATCCAAAATCACAGGAGGAGCTGACAAGAAAATAGAAAACCACATCAGACCTCTGAACACATTGGAAGGAATCCCGAACGGCACAATAGACCTTGCCTTCATCGGTGACTCCCTTGTCATGACAGGCATTGATCCGACTCTTACGGAAAAAAAGGCCGGCATGAATTCGGTAGTCCTGTCAAGTCCGGGCATGACTATGATAGAAGCCTACCACGCGTTTCATGAACTCCTGCAGCGACAGAATCCGCGCCTCGTCATGTTTGAGACAGACGTACTCTACTTCGGCGGCAACATGGACGGCACAAAAGAGCTCATCTCCGACCGGGCAGATAAGGCATTTCCCATCTTTTTCTATCACGATACATGGAAAAACTTTTTTTCAAAGCCCGAAAAACCCGACTCGAATGTAAGAGGATATACACCGATAGACTCGGTTTACCCGAAAGCTCCTGATATGAATTATATGCGTCCCACAGGAAATGCTCTTTCATTTTCATTTTTTAACAGGAAAATAATGAATAAAATAATAGCAGAGTGCAAAGAAAAACATATCGCACTCTGCCTTTTTAGCAGCGTCTGCCCCATGCACTACTCCATGGAGAGGCATAACGCGCTCTCAATTTACGCTGAAAGGAACGGTCTTTCATTTATCGATCTGAATATGCCGGACAAAAAAGTGCCGATAGATCCTCATACCGACTTTTCCGACAACGGCGAACACTTAAATTCTTCCGGCGCTGGCAAATGCACCGAAGCTCTTCTTGAAGAGATGCATTCGTTATCTTTTTACTGACCCGGAATCCGCCGGCTCCTTCACAGGTTCCAGCAGGTTCATGATTATATTCACACAGCCCTCTATTCCGTAGCTCGCGCTGTTTAAGCAGAGGTCATAATTTCTTGCGTCGCCCCACTTCAGACCGGTGTAATAGTGATAATACTTTGCGTGAATACTGTCGGCAGTTTTCAATACCTTTCTTGCGGTCTTTATGTCGCATCCCTTGATATTCTGGATCCTCTTGATCCTCGATTCAAAAGGAGCAGTGATAAAGATGCTGATGTGAGGTATCCTGTTATTTGTAAGGATCCTGTCAGCCGCACGCCCTACGATGACGAAATCCTGCTTCTTTGCAAGCGTCGTCAGGATCGCTGTCATCCGGAAGAAACTGGCATCGATATAATTCAGTCCGTGATAACGGTTCTTCCGGTGGATAAACTGTCTTACCTTTGAAACATTCTCAATGGACAAGAGCTCATCATCGATCTCCATTCCTATTTCCCCGGAGACGGGAATCTCTTCAGTAGCCTTTTTGACATCTTCGGTCAATTCAAGCTTCCTGATCATATTTGCTATGATTCTGGAATCCAGATAATCAATATGCAGCTTCTCCGCCAGCTCAATCCCCACATGGCTTCCGCCTGACGCGCTGGAGCGGCTGATACAGATAATGAGATGCTGCTTATCCATCCTGTTTTTAAGCGAGAGGGAATTCAGGCTTGCAATGATTGGATCCATAATTCCGGCAGGACCGCCATTCTTGTCAATGAAATCGTGAAAGTCTTTTATCACGTTCTCATATTTTTCAAGGATCTCATTTCGTTTTTCATCATCCTCAATGGTATGAGCCATATTCCCGATCAGAGCCAGCTGCTGTCTCAGGGTAAACCTGACTTCGGGAGTCTCCATGCATCTTATTATTTCTTCTATTCTGGCATCGCGGTCGCCGTGGTAAACATGACCGAGGGCGGAACCGGATGCGTGATATGCCTCTTCATCGAGGTCATATATTCTCTGCGCAAGTCTTATTGCTTCGTTCTTGTCTGACATAATGGCCTCCTTTCTATATGAAGAATATCAAAGCATCAAGTATGAATACCGGTATCAGTATTGAAACCGACCACTTCATATAACCGAAGAAGGACGGCATCTGGACTCCGTTCTCGTCCGACATGGATTTGACCATGAAGTTCGGAGCGTTTCCTATATATGTATTCGCGCCCATGAAGACAGCTCCGCATGATATGGCTTTCAGCATTTTCACGGGAATAATGCCAAGTGAGGTGTGGAGGCCGCTCTTGAATCCGAGAGCGCCTGCAGTCGTCAGGAAAACCAGATAGGTAGGCGTATTGTCAAGGAAACTTGAAAGCGCTCCGGTCGAGAAAAACATCTGCACCGGTGTCGTGAGACCCAGGTCGCCGCCCTTCTGTTTTAAAAGTATCAGTGCGGGCTGCATGGTAAGGAAAATTCCTATGAAAAGGATTGCGACCTCCTCTATAGCGCCCCATGTGAAGTGGTTTCTGGTGCGGATCTCTCTGTCAGTCGTCCTGAATGACAGAAACGCAGCCAGAAGAATGATCGCGACTTCGATCACGGACGGCCATGACAAAGTAATATTGCCCGGCAGCGGCAGACCTTTCACGGAGCCGTCGCTGTTCTGGAAAATCTTAAGTCCCGGAAGTGATCCGCTTAATATAACGCCTGCCACGATCATCATAAGATATATCAGATTATGAAGACCTGAGAAACTGATCTTTGTCGATGTCGAGTGAAGATCCGGCATACGTCCTTCCGCAATATCAGCCCTGTAAGCCTTTCTGTCGATAAAATAGAATATAGTGAGGAGAAGTATCATGTTTACGAGCAGTACCGGGAAGAGATGAAGACTCCAGAAGAAAGGCACGCCCCGCATGAATCCCATCAGAAGAGGCGGATCGCCCATGGGAGTGAGGCAGCCGCCGATGTTGGACACCAAAAATATGAAGAAAATCATTATCTGGGATTTTCTTTTTCTCCAGCCATTCATCTTGATGACCGGACGGATCATAAGCATGGATGAACCTGTCGTTCCTATGAGACTCGAAAGCAGGGTTCCGATCGCGAGAAGACCTACATTAACGCCCGGAGAACCGGCGAGGTCACCCGTGAATGAAATATTGCCCGCAACGCAATAAAGTCCGAAAAGGAGAATAATAAATGTAAGATAATCATTTGCGACGCAGTCCACTACCGTATGGACAGCAGCTCCCGCTCCGAACCATCCTCCGAAGAGCACTATTACAAGAACCGACCAGATCGCGACCACAAGTCCCTCGTGCTTTTCCCACCATCCGCCGGCAAATAAGGGAAACAGCGCTATACACAGCAATAGTCCCGCGAATGGGATGCACATCCATATAGGAACATCCATAATTTATTACCTCCAGAAATCACTTTAATTTTTTATCCGACTCATTATACCATTTTCTTAGTGATTTCAAGACCCACTTTTAATTTTCTTATTCCTCCCAGAAAATCGACTTCTATGAAAGCGCATCTCTTATGCCTGTCGATCTTCACGATCTTCCCTTCCATATCTTTAAGAGGTCCGGCCACGATCTTCAGCTTATCTCCTGTCATGTAGCCCTCGGACATGGATATTACATGATTTCTCCCGCATAGGACATCTATGTTCTCCGCCTCGGCATCAGAAAGGCAGGTTAAATAATTTCCGGTCTTCAAGACCCGGCAGTATTTGAATATATATTTTCCCGTTGAAGACGAGACCCTCTCATACAGATCCTTTGGCTTTGAGGTATGCAGGAAGAGATAGCCCGGAAACATCGGAACCTTTTTCGTCTTATTGACGCCATGCACGCGCATGAAACGCTCGATCACAGGAGTATATACATCCTCGTCCTCCTCCAGAACATGCCTTTTTAACTGTGTCTCGATTTCCTGCATGTGCATGGTATCCGTATGCAGCACTATAATTTTGCCGGTCATTTCAGATCCCTCAATGTTCCGGATTCATTCCGGCAGGATAGGGACGTTCCTTGCCGCTGAATTCGGTAACGTCGATCTTTATTACAGTAACTATTGATGACATTTTTTCATCGAAGGAAAAATCTCCGCCCGTCTGCGTTTTCATAAGGAGCGAAAGAGACTTTTCTTTTTCACTGACATCATCTACAATGCAGGCCCTGCCTTTTCCGCATATTGACTTATAGCTGAGCCCGTACTGGCAGGCGATCTTTCCTGAAAAAGGCCGTATATCACATTCCATTGAGAAAGACACCCTGGGATTTTTCCGGATGAGATCCAGCTTGTATCCCTGATGGGCGCAGTGAAGATAGAGCTTCAGGACACCTTCCGTCATCTCATAGCCATAGCTCATCGGAATAACATAAGGCTGCCCGTCGTCGTCAAGCGCCACATGCACCACCTTCGCCGTATCAAGTATATGTATTATCTTCTCAGGATCTGTAATCTCACGTTCTCTTCTGGTCATAATAAAGTCTCCATTGCTCACCGGAATTTTTAAGCCCCGGTAACGTCTCTATCTCCATTGCTCACCGGATTTTTTAAATCCCTGTCACGCTTCTATCTCCACCCGCTCGAAATCTGAAGCGCCATGCTTGCATACAGGGCAGATAAAATCCGCCGGCAGCTCATCGCCTTCATATATATAACCGCAGATCCGGCATCTCCATACTGTCTTTGTCTTTGCGGATTTTTTCGGAGCCTGCTGCCGGGGTTTGATATTTGACTGATAATAAGCGTATGTCGCTGACGGAGTTTTTTCATCCAGGACATCCATGTCTGAAACACGGGAAATAAAGAGAGTATGCGTACCAAGATCTACCGTGGATACCACATCAGCAGAAATAAAGGCATTGGTTCCGGATGTGACATAGACTATACCGTTCTTGCTCCGCTCAAAATTGCCCTCGAATCCGGCGAATTTGTCGTGCTCTCTTCCGGTCTGGAAACCGAATCTTGTAAAGAGATCAAACCCTGCAGCTTCCGACAGTATCGAGACATTGAACTGTCTGTTTTTCATGATTAGATCATGAGTATAATTTGCCTTGTTGACCGCGATCGTGATCTGATTGGGATCAGTCGTCACCTGCTGCGCAGTATTGATTATGCAGCCATTGTCGCTTACCCCGCTGCCGTCTCCCCGGGCAGTCAATACAAATAATCCATAGCTGAGCCTGTACATTGCCTTTGCATCCATAAAAACCTCCTTACTTCGCATGCCGAACATACCGAATGTTAAAAACGGCATAAGCACTGCGTAACCATACATGACCGGTAAAAGTCATCCTATATTACATAGAGATAATTATACACTAAAACTTCCCACATTAATAATGAGAATCTTCGTTGTAAGGATTCATGGAAGCCATGAGATGCACAGATGGTGGCGAACATTGTGTTTTTCGTCGTGAGCGAGCACGCTAGCTGCGGCTCGGTTGACAATCGTTCA
>ONDV01000023.1 GCA_900316665.1 uncultured Lachnospiraceae bacterium | reverse complement strand
GGAGCTGAAGGAAGCTCTCATCGACCTTGATGACTTTCTCTTCAACTATTGATTCGACAGTCAAAAGCTCTTTAGGGTACTTTTTTCAGGAAGTTCACATTAAAACTTGGGATTATAATTACATTCTAATCACGTTTCAATATATTATCAATCAATTTGCCGCTTTCTTTTGCCCTAAATATTGTGCACCTCACAAGCTGGCAAACAATATTCCCTTGGCCAACTTAGGTCTTGGAAACACATTTCCGCTTCCGCGGAAATGGCTTGTTGGGATACTCCCAAACCCTTACGGATCATCACTTCGTGATGACTGCGCGTTTTTGCAAAACGCTGAAAAGCAGAACCCGGACGGTACAGGAAATCCTGTCGTCCGGGTCCCATAGTTTTTTCATCCTTAATGACTTTGTTCCTGCTGTCTCTGCCTCTGCGTTTCTTCCTTCCGCTCCGCATCATACAGAGATGCAGCGTGATTTCTTCCCGATGCTCCTCCAAGAATTTTTGCTGTAGCCCGCCTTGCGATAGGCTTCATATACAGCTCTGGTTTTGGAATCGTTGATGATATGCGTTCGCAGAGCCGAGAGTTCAGCCTCATAATAATTTTAAAATAGCTGGGCAGTAATACGTCGTATTTCTTATCTTTTCATCCTTATTGAGAATTCCCTTAGCTACGAACTCATCTAACATATTATATAGTGTTCCCTTGCTTCCCGGAATATCATCCTGTATTTGCCTTGCCTTAAATGCAGGTCTTTTAAATATCTCATCTAAAAGCATTATCGCATACTTCGAACTCATATCAGAAATGCAAATTTCCTTAAATTTATTATATATATCAAGCATTGCTTTCGCTTTTTGCGTATTGATCTCAGCCTGCTCTACAACTCCTTCCAGGAAGTATTTGATCCATGTAGCATAATCATTGTGTTTAGATACAGCAGAAAGTTTCTCTAAATATAAAGCACGATCTTTTTCAAAATAAGCGCTCATATAAAATGTAGGCACTGGTAACATATTCCTATAATACAAAAAAAGAGGTATTAGTAACCGCCCAATACGCCCATTTCCGTCCTTAAAAGGATGAATCATTTCAAATTGACAATGAATAAGAGCTGCCTGAACCAGTAAGTCCACTTCATCATAATGAATATACTGCTCTAAATTCCCCATGTATTCGTTCGTCAGTTCAGGAGGTAATGGTGTGAATGATATAGCACTCGCACTACCAATATAGTTCTGCTCTGTTTTAAATTCACCAGGAGTTTTTGTTTGACCTCGTACATTATCGAGAAGAATTTTATGCATCTCCTTAATCAAGCGTGTACATAAAGGCAGTTTATGTCTTCCTTCCTCTGAATCGTCATACATCGTCGACATTTTTTGTAATGCATAGAATAGCGCACTTCTATAATTCATTACCTCTTTCATTTCATCTTTAGAAACAGAAACCTGATTACCTGCATCATAGTTAATAAAATCTTCTATCGTAGCGTGTGTACCCTCTAACTTCGATGACAGGACTGCTTCCTGTGAAACCAATGGGGAAATAAGCAGCATCGGATTTATAGTATTTACAAGGAATCCTCTATATGCGCCCAGTGCATTATTTGCTCTTGAAATCAGACGAATAATATTTTTGTCAAACAATATGTTACTTAATTCTATCGGCAGTTTTTCCGGGACATGAGGTTCTGGAACGTTCTGGTAAATATCTTCAAAATTCATATTGGAATTCCTCTCGATTAGTTTAATGATTTTCGGAATTTTATACTTGCGTTTCGCTGGTTCTAATATTCTCAGAATTATTAGACTTAACCTTTTTTCAGTCTAATTATCTCCATCTCTTTAGAACAAGCATTATCTTAGTTTAATATATTCGATATTTTTGAACTATACTATCACTTAGTCCAGCATTTTTCAATTTATTATACTTGTCCCAATATGTACCAAAAATGCTTGACCACAACAGGGGTTCACTTTAGATAATTGAAGTGATATACTATATTTCTATGCTTTTATGTTAATCGCAAATTCGTGTAAAGGAGCTGGTTATGAAAAGAAAGGGTTTTAAATCCATTATGCTAGAACTTAGCGTAATGGTTATTACCGCAGTACTGGTATCATCCCTTGCTATAACAGGTTATTCTGTGTATAGTAGCATTTCCAATAACAAGGAGCAGGTTGATGCGTACAAAACGCAGTTGACCGAAGACTTTAAAATGGAACTTAAAAATGAGACACAGGTTGCAGTGTCTATTATTGAACAATACCATAAGCTTCAGGAGTCCGGCGCCATGTCGGAGGAGGAAGCAAAGAAAGCAGCAGCCGATGCCGTTCGTGAATTGCGCTACGATGATGGCAATGGTTACTTCTGGATTGACACTGTTGAGGGAGTAAATGTAGTTCTGTTAGGACGCGATACAGAAGGTAAGTCTCGTTGGAATGCCGAAGATCCGAAAGGAAGAAAATACATTCAGGAGATGATTAAGAACGGCCAGAAAAAGGGTGGCGGTTACACAAACCTTATGTTTCCCAAGCCAAATGAGACAGAGTCAAAGCCAAAGATCAATTACACCGTAACCTACGAACCGTATCACTGGGTGTTAGGAACCGGTGTATGGGTGGATTCCATTGATGAAATTGCCGGGGCTTATGAGAAGAGCAACATTGCTCATCTCCAGAAAACGCTTCGCAACATGATTCTTGTATTATGTCTTTTACTTGTAATCATGGTCATTGTGGCACTATATCTTGGCAAACAGATTGCAACACCGATTGTCAGTGTTACACGCAGGTTAAAGAGAATGGCGGAAGGGGATTTAACACCATTCGAGGATCAGAAGAACTTTGAGGAAACCGCTATGAAACGGCGGGATGAGATCGGAGCCATGGCCAATGGACTGATGAAATTCCACGAGACCCTGAGGGAATTGATTGTTAAGATTTCAGAGACGACGGAATATTTGGCTTCTGCAGCAGAAGAGTTGACAGCCAATACCCAGCAATCCGCTGATGCCTCCGATCTTGTTGCACATTCCATTACTACCGTTGCACAGGCCTGTGCTAATCAGGGTAGCGTTATTGATGCGGCCGGTGAAAATACCACCGCATTTACTCGGTACATGGGAACTTTCTCTGACAAGATTTCAGGTACCACCCAGCAAATTAATAATACCAATAAAGCTGCACGTGATGGTAAGGCAAGCATCGACGGTGCAATCAGTCAGATGCATATTATTGAAGATGTAGTTGCAAGTACATCCGATGTTGTAAACGACCTTGGCGAGCAGATTGGCAGTATAGGAACGATTGTTAATACAATCTCTGAAATTGCATCACAGACGAATCTGTTATCACTGAATGCATCCATTGAGGCGGCTAGAGCCGGAGAAGCAGGAAAAGGATTCGCTGTCGTAGCTGATGAGATTTCAAAGCTAGCAGATCAATCCAATCAGTCAGCTCTTGAAATCGGTGATAAGATTCAGCAGATTCAAGCCAGATCCGATCAGGCTCTTGAAGCAATGAATCGTGGTCTTGAAAGCGTTAAGAGTGGTACCATAACGGTAGAACAGTCCGGAGAAGCATTTGCAAAAATTGCAGATATGGTCGACAGCATTGCATCCGACTCCATCGAAATGCAAAACATCATTGGACAGCTGTCCAAAGGAACCGATGACATTCGAAACGGATTTGAGCAGATCAATGTTCAGAGTAAGTCTGTTATAGATGAAACATCGACTGTATCAGCAGCATCCGAAGAGCAGTCCGCTTCTATGCAAGAGATTGCTACAGCTTCTGATAAGCTGGCTGAAACGGCACAGGAACTTACAAAAAAGGTTGCTATGTTTGAGATTTAACCCTTCCATTTTATGGTTACGGTTCAAAACGCTGGCAGATTTGTCAGCGTTTTTTTGTATAACAACGAGCCAAGTGATATACTATATTTGTAACAGAGATGATTAAGGAGAACTTGGGATTTTCATTGCACATTGCAAATATAAAATCTATAATTTTAATTGCTAGTAATTTTGTCTTACAAAGGGAGAGGAAAATTATGAAACAATTAGGCGACGCAATCTTAGGCTTAGTATTAATGATTATTGGAGCAGCACTATTTCTCATGAATGTACATGTCAGCTCCTTCTCATTTTTCTATGTCTATCATGGGGTGTCCATAGGTGGCATCCTAATGATTCTGTTAATCGTATCCTTCATTACCTTAATCGTGAAGAATAACTGGGTAACACGTTCCATCTTTGTCGGACTCTGCATCCTGTTTTTCGTATCAGTAATTGCAAGCATCCACTTCTACATTTCTTACATCAGTGCATTTAAGTTGGTACTAATTCTTGGTACTTTGGCACTTGGAATCGGATTACTTCTAAAGAGCCTGGTATTCACTAAGGATTCTACATTGAAAGAAGAAAATAAAAAAGACGTGGATTGAAAAAGTAAATTCCAGTGTAGAAGAAAATTCTACTGCAGCTTCCACAAAAATCGCTCCCTGCATATGCAAGGAGCGATCTTTCTATCTGCGATTCGATTATGATTGGAAGCCCTTCCTTTACGAAGTGAGGCTTATTGTAAGGACTTAAGCTGTTTATCCAGTTCTTCTTCCAAGATTTTATCAGATTAGTTTGGTACCACAGTTACTGCAGAATTTTGCACCATTGGTAGGTGTTCCACAGTTAGGGCAGAATTTGGGGGCAGATCCAGTGGGATTCCCCTCGCTGTTATCCCACTTTGCTGCCGTAGCCTGGCTGGTCTGATTCGCCTGATTCGCCTGCTGCATGGACTGAACCATCTGGCGGCCCATTTCAAGGCCGGCGCCCATGCCCATCATAGTTGCTGCAGTAGAACCAGCTGCACCATTTCCCTTAGCTAGAGCATCAGTCATCGCAACCTGCTGATAGGTAGCCATATTGCCACCGATCATCGACTGAGAAGCAACCTTCTCTGCCATCTTCTGAATCTCTTCCGGATAATTGAAAGAAGATACAGCGAAATCGGTGATAGCGATACCGATCTTTCGCATATCCATATCAAGGTCTTCACGGATACCCTTTGCAATATCATCTGCATATGCCTGCAGATGGAACATATCCTGCCCTTCCTTCGAAATATGTTTCATCAGAAGCTGATCCAGCTTGGACATAACACGTTCTTTGACATCATCTACCGTATACTGAACCTTAATACCAGCGATCTTATCAATCAGGACCTGATAATCATCAATCTTTACATTAAAAGTACCAAATGCACGAATCGGCATTCCTCCAGGAAGTCCCTGTGTAGGAATACTAATGGCATTCTTCGTGCCCCACTTTACGGTAATCTCTTTGGTATTAATAAAGAGCACTTCTGCACGAATACCAGAATTAAAGCCAAACTTAAAGCCCTTCAGCGTAGAGAGGAAGGGAATGATCTGAGACTCGATATCAAAAGAACCTTCATCTTCAAAGATACCTTCTACTCGGCCATTATAAAGGAAAATAGCATCCTGACCGGGCTTAATTATAAGACGGGAACCTTTTTTAATCTCTTTATTGGACCATTTCCAGAAGAGAATATCATCACGATATTCCTGCCATTCGACTACGTTAGCAAACTGATTTAATAAGCTCATGTAATATCCTTTCGTTAATGGTAAATAAACATGTATAACAGAACAAAAAGAATAATTGCAAGCAGAATCAAAAACAGAATCTTCAGAGGACTCTTTGGATACTCACCACTAATGCTTCCTGTCTGTCCATTCAAACAAACCGTATAGGTCTTGCCCTTAAAGATATAAGAGCCACAATAGATGGGCATGAGTATATGTCGATAAGTCTCATCAGAATATGTAGGATGAACCACTACATTCTTTGCCGCATCATATCTTTTGCAAATATCATTATGTGCTTCATTCTGCAGTCTGGACTGCATAATATTCGAAGCTTCCTTATGTGCATCCGAGAGATCTCTGGTAAGTACTTCACTACGAAATCCAGACAGGTACTCTGGTTCATAGGTCTTCACATGCTTGGTATCAAATGTCAGAGCAGATAATAGCTTCTTAGGCATTTTGTCAGATGCTGTAACAAGGATATCATCAAAATTCATATGTATGTTACCAGAGGTCGGATACCAATCGATATGCTTACGTGTCTTGTCATGTCCCTCCGAGTCTTTATAATGTTCAACTCTCTCTCGACCACCTTCACCGGTATAGGTTGCAGTTGCCTTTGCATCAAAGGTGAAATAGGGAAGGTAGATACCGTCCATCTTACCGCTCTGAAAGAGATTTTTAAGAGAAGACGGGGCAAGCCATCTCTTCTCTAACCATTTATGTAGAATATTGCCAACTTCCTTTTTCTCTACTACAAATGGAACTACGCCATCAGGTAAAGCAACATCAGCCTGCTTGTCTGCCAAAACATATTGAGAACCACAGTATGGACACTCCAGGGAAGTACAATTTGCTTCCACCTCAATCATAGCACCACATCCATTGCACTTCATGGTCTTGGATGTTTTCTCAGATGCTTTTACAGTGTTTTGTGCTCTGTGATCCAGGGAATGTTCTACCATTCCGGAACCATCGTCCTGGATCTTAATCTCCGTACCACAATTTTCACATTTCAGTGTCTGTGTAACCGGATCAAATACCATATTACCGCCACACATCTGACACTTGTATGAGTTTTCCTTTTCCATAACGCCCCTTTATAACCTGGATTTAGAACCTAGAATGCGCACTGCAGATATCATAACAATCTACAGCGCGCTTCAAGGATTCCTTATGAACTTTATATTAAAGACCGAGCTTTGCCTTCATGGCTGCAAGTTCATCATCTACGCTGCTCTCAGAGCCATTGGAATCATACTTCTTAGTAAGGTCTTCGATGGACTGCTCTTCTGCGGACGACTGGTTCAGTTCTGCACGTGCATTTGCTGCATCAAGCATCTCATCAGCCTTCTTCGACATACGATCAAATGCAGACCTTCCAGCAGCACCGGCACCTGCGGTCTTACCAATCTTCTCAGTAAGATCATTCATACGTTCCTGAGTCTTTGCTGCAGCAACCTTAGCCTTGATTTCAGACTTGCGTTCTTCTAATTCAGAGATATCATGCTGAAGCTTATCATGCATCTGGCGCATATGATCTGCATTCTGTTCTGCATTATCTGCAGCTGTCTTCAGAGTCTGAAGCTGACCTTCGAGCTTCTGCTTCTTTGCGAGGAACTGCTTTGCATCAGCTTCATTACCAGCTACCAGAGCCTTCTCAGCATATTTCTGCATTACACCAATCTGCTCCTCGCACTCATCTGCTTCACGACGTGCGGATTTTGCTGCTGCCATTACAGATGCAGTTTCTGCTTTCACCTTACCAAGATCATCCTGCATATCTCTCATATACTGATCGATCATCTTCTCAGGATCTTCACATTTGTCTAAAAGAGAATTGATGTTTGCAGACATGATGTCACTAAATCTTTTTAAAATACCAGCCATTTTATTCTACCTCCAATGATATCCCCGTGCCGTTATTAAATCCCCTTTTTTCTATGGTACAGTTCTGACGGCACACTACAGAACTGCTTCATGATAAAAATTTTAACACATTTATAATAAATAAGCATCCGAAAATTGCAATTACAAGTTGGACACCCTCCGCATTCAGATCCGCTCTACACTCACTTTCTCCAGCTGCTGAAGAAACTCTTCAAATTGACTCACATATTCAGGCGTTTTTCCAGACAGGGTGACAATGGCAAATCTATCATCGAGGGCGATGCAGAGATCCTTTATGGATAGCCTTGACTTTATCTCGCTCAATCCAGCTTTCTCCTTGAAGGTGAGCAGGAATATATCCACATTCCTGTTTCTCTTTTCATCCAGCTTTATGAGAAAGCAGATCATGCGGATATACTCAGGATGATCGATGTGTGTTCCTGTTTCTGTGAGCTCCTGCATACGTTTTTCAAGGAGAGCAGACTTTAATAGACTTCCGTCACTCTTCGCCGCCATGCCCTGTATCGTTACCGGATGAATTATGCCGCTGTCGAGAAGATCGATGAAGATCTTCGTGATCGCTGGATCAAATTGGCTTCCACTCGAGCGTACAAACTCCTTGCGCACATCCTGGTCAGACAGGCGTCTTCTGTAAACCCGATCAGAAGTCATGGCATCGTAGCTGTCAGCCAGACAGAGAATCCTGGCAACAAGCGGAATCTCACTACCCGACAGTCCATCCGGATAGCCAGTCCCATCATATCTCTCGTGATGGTGGCGGATGCCGTCGCTTAATCCCGGAATATCCATGTCCATTCCGGAGAGAATCTCTGAGCCCACCTCTGCGTGCTTCTTCATGAGGCTGTACTCGTCATCATTGAGGCGTCCCTGTTTGTTGAGAACCGAATCTGCAACGCCCATTTTCCCAATATCGTGCATCAGGCCTATGTAGTGTATTCTCTGAATATCCTCGTCGGTAAAGCCCCAGTCTGCCGCCATGTTTTTTGCAAGGATCGCGGCATAATAGCCCACTCTCTCCGAATGACCTCCCGTGTATTCGTCCTTTGCGTCGATTGCCACCGCGATTCTTTCAATCGTATTGATGACCATTCGGCTGTGCTCCTCCTCCCGCTGTCTGGCAATGCGGATCTGATCCATCAGATCCTGAACCAGTGTCGCTGCCGCGAGGAAAATGAGTCCCAGGCTGGAAACGACCCCTATGCTGTAGAAGCGTACTCTATAGAAGAGCACAAGCTCAAAGACACCCGCGAACATAAGGATGATCATCCCTATTGCCGTTGCGAGGTATTGCCGTATCATACCGCTGCGAATATCCCGGATAACATTGACAGCGGTCAGAATAATTCCAATGGCAAGCCACACATGCGATGCGGCCATTGTTTGGTAAAACTCAAGCAAGCCTGTGAAGTGCAGCACTACGTTGACAATAATCTGCAGCGTAGACAGCGTGATAATGAGGGAATAGGCCCTATGATGTCTTTTGTCCTGAACCGCATCGAAATAAGTGGCAGCAAGCGGAGCAAACAGTTCCATTGCCCAGTATGCAAAATACTGGGACATGGAAGGTCTTTGAAATATCAGCTGTCGAAGTTCCGACTCGCTGAAAATCCATGTTGCGAAATCGACCATGAAGAGGCCAAGGAAGAAGCCCGCCCCGGCACTTGCCGATATGCGTTGCGTGATTTTAGATGTTATCGCCAGAATAATGCCGAGAACGATCACCACTAATGCGATGGCAATCTTCGCCACATGATTTCTTACGATTCTGAACCACACGTTATTGCCATAGCCAAAGTACACCTCATTCAGATTGATACTTGCCTTGGGCACAACCGTGATCGAGATCTCCTTTCCTGCGTCTTCTCTCGTGAGTTCAACGACGTTGTAGGCGCTCGGAATGAAATAGGGCATATTCTTCATGGTCTCCGAGGAATAGGATTCCCGGAGCACTCCATTGATCCGAATGTAGATGTCCGCCATAGAGGAGAACGTGATGAGGCTCATGCCATCCTCGAGATCTGAAGGCAAGGTATTTCTGATCGTCAGCTCTTTGGAGTGTTTGGAGTGTATGGAGGCTTCCCGATAGGGGAGGGTGATTGTCCTGTCCTTCCCACCTTCCGTCATCACCCAGCCTTTATTAAAGGCAGTGCTTTCAAAAGATCCGACAGGGGCTTCTGAGACAGGTGCATCTGCCGCTGGTGTCTCTGAGCCGGTCCTCTTGTCAACAAGCGCAATAAAAGCAGTCAACACCGTGACCATCAGCATCACGTACAGGATCCAGCGTACAGTTTTCTCGAGGTGGCGTTTATTCATGGTTCAAACCTCAATAGTGATATCGTGCTGAACAATAGGCGTCACATTTTATGTTTTAGTTCATGTTTTTTTCTATATTATAGCTGATGTTGATCCTTTTGTCGTGGTTTATGTTGGTGCCGTGAAATAAAAAAAGCATGGAAGAATTTCAAAGAAATCTTCCACGCCTTTTCGGGTAACGTCCCTGATGTGATTCGAACACACGACCTTCCGCTTAGGAGTGAGTTCCGATGACATTCCGTACTGCCTTTCAACCGGCAGGATATGCTGTTACCTGCTGATATTATCGCACTTGCTGTGAATCGAGACAGCCTTCTTTTTTTGCAGATGTAAAGGCCATTTCTAGGCTGCTGTTTGCGCTTTGTTTGCTGAATTTGAAAATGTGGCGATTGATTCGCATGCGATTATGTATCATTCTGTTCCGGCAATCTGTATTGCAGCACATGCACTGCTTAATCCCGATTAACCTTGCCGGATTTTCGTCTTTTATCTGAATACATAGCAAACCTGAACAATACTGCCTTGAATAAGCAGGTACTTTGTCCAGGTTTGGGGTAAAAACACCATAAACCTTGACTGAGAGCTAAATAGTGCTAGTAACTCACCCGCCACAGGTGGACCCGGGTCTTGCAACCAGCCCAAATCACTCTATTTGATAAATGCAATATACAAGAAACAATGAGGTTTCCGATATAGATACTCTCGTATCAATAGCAGATTTTCAAGTGGTCATCTTGTCACTGGGCAACAGAACATCATTCGAGACAAGAATATCACCGTTCTTATCCCACACAACATCCCCGTCAAACTGATCCAGCAAGCCAAACAATTTTTTTGCATCTTCATCACCTGAAATCGCCCATGTCCGAACAAATTTCTCCGGCTCAAGGCCTTCTTCCATATAGATTTCAGCCTCGCCATAGGACATCATCTTTCCAGACAGGCGTACTAGCTCTATAAGTTCCGTGGAAAGCCGATGATATTTCTTCCCGTCTTTCATTCTATAAAAACTAAATACATAGCCGTTATCTTCTGTACTTTCACTGTTAAAACATGCGAAGGTCCGTATACATGTCGTAAGTGTTGAATTTCCTGTGGCTTCTGCTGCCTTTATCGCACGACTCAAATAACTACCGTCAAGCCATTTTTCATATTCGTCCATTACAGAAAGCACTTCATTTATTTCATGCTGCGAAGCCTCTGCTAAGTTGCCAAAAAGATATTCCCAAAAATCATCATCCAATACCGCCTCTTTCAGGCCGTTCCCAATAGAATCATATTTTTTGCTATGGGGCAGACTACCTGAATAGAATTCAGCCTGCTCAGCCTGTCCTCCGAGGTGGTCAGAAAACAGGAATCCCACATAGCCTCTGTACCGAATATGGGGATACTTCTCCCGAAAAATCTCAAGGGTGTCGATCAGTGGTGTCCAATCCGGCATACCATTATCTTCACCTACCCAGATCTCCATTCTGGGAATGTCCGCGCGAAATCCGTAATCAGTCAAAAACGGTGTTACGCGTACTTGATTATAGTCATACATCCATTCTTTTTCATCATCATCATAATCATCCCAATTAATATGGTATGCGTTTAGAACAACAGGGAATTCTTTATACCATTTCTCTTCAAATGTCTCCATGAACTGCTTCATAGCCAGGTCCGACTCTTCCGGAGAACAGTAAAATTCAATAGCAGACAGATTATAATTGCATGCAGAAATAATGCTCTCCGGCAGGACTCCTCTAAACGAATAATGATTTGACATTCTAAACTCCCATTAATCTAATAACTTTTATGTCACACTTGTTTCTTCAATACCGGCAATTTTAATCAAGCCCACGCAGGAATATACTTCATATATCTAGGCGCAGAAGCAGAATCCAATGGCTTAATTTTTTCAGATTGTATTCAAATCATTTTTACGCAAATTCTAATCCAGAACAGTTCTATTTCTTTATCAAATACGCTTTACATCCCTCAGTTATTACATCATCTGCAAGCGTCTGAAGATATTCTGAGAGCGATTCTAAGCTGACATTCTTGTCAATCTGCTTTCTAACCAGCCAATCCAGTAAATTCTCCTCTTGGAAAAAAGACCGTTCATACTCCTGATCTCGTTCCGGAACAATCTTAGTAGCTCCATTAAGAATACAATAGAAATCTTCTTCACTTTTGATAATTTTTTTTGCTTGCAGTCCATCAATTATATCTAATAAATATCCACTGGATTCATTATCAAACCTGCGGTCATAACCGAAGTGTTCTTCCGCAAATTCAGCAAAAGGGGTCTCCCACCCCAATTCATTATAGAGCCGCTCAAATTCTTCGTTTCCATTATAACTCCCTTCAAGCAGATGATAATCGTCACTCTGGTCACAACCCGATACTGTTAATTCCTTGCCGTCATATGTTGCTTTAATTACTTCTGGTGCTGCCCCTCCGCTAAAAGTAAAAATGCTCGTTTCTAACGAAAAACGTGATGTTGGAAATAACAACGCAAAAAGAATAGGCGCTTGAGTCAGATCCCAATCAGGATCCATAATACTTCCATATCGCGTCTCTCTATACTGCAATCTGCCCAGTAGAGCGTTATATGCCAAACCAAGCTCGTCATTTGTTCTAAAAGATATAGCAGTTCCTTTTTCTTTTATTGCAGTTGAAATTTGCCAATCAAACGTTTCTTCATCACCTATCATCTTCATAATTAAATCTTTAATCATCGCCACTTCTATTTGTGAAGCATGAAAATCCATCTCAAAAAAAGCGCCAATATCTGCCATTGCAACCTCCTTGATATGGGATACCCCACTATTATTCTTTATTGGTTCTGATTAGTTCCGGATACAAAATATGTCATTTAACCACCAACTTCTTAGTATGATTGATTCTATAATTACCCGGAACGGAAATTGCAATTATTGTTCTGCATCGATTCATCGGAAAACCGCAGTTATTACAAATTCCACCGGTCATCGTTGCTCCGCATCTTGGACACTTCATGTTTTTCCCTCTCGCCTTTCATAGTCTGGTATGAAGATGATTTTGTGATTCATTACAGACAGTATATCATTTTTCTATAGACACTTTCTGTCATTCTTTGCAAAAACAACATAAAAATAGCAGGCAGCTGCTCATCATCTCTGACAAGCAACTGCCTGCTATGTATTTTTATTATCATAATGAACCCGCCAACGTCTTCACCAACGCTGCCATTTCCGGCTTCTGAAGAAGCTTCAGAAGCTTCTCTGCATCTGTTTCCTCCGGCTGTTCCGATACCGGATTCTTTACATCCGCCGGCCCTGTCTCTGATGTTCCCTTGCGTCCGGAATAAAATGTCTCCTCGATCAGCCGTGCATTCTTGACCCGGTCATCTTCAAAAACATGTGAATAAACATCTGTCACCATCTTGACCTGCGCATGGCCGGAGTCCCCCTGAACAGCCTTGATATCGCCGCCGGTAAGTTTCAGCTTATAGGAAATGCTGGAGTGACGCAGACTGTGAAATACGACTCTCGGCAGATCATTATCCTTGATCAGCTTTTCAAATGCCTTTGTGATATTCCTCGCTTCAATCGGCCGCCCGTTGTTGAATGCAAAGACGAGATTATAGTCCGTATACTCATCCCCGACCAGTTCCTTGAGATTATCCTGCTCCTGCTTTGTTTTGATCAGCATTTCTGCCACGGTTTTCGGAAGATAGATCTTCCGGACACTGGTTTTCGTCTTCGGTTCTTTTAAGAGCAGCACTGAATGGGTGCTCCGGATAAGCGGCGGGAACTTATAGATCACACCTTTGTTGTCGACTTTTTCCAGCGTATCCCGCATACAGCGCTGCAACTCTTTATTAACGTAAATATATGCTTCTCCGTTGGTAACAGCTTCCGGTGAAACATCAATGCAATCCCAGGTAAGACCCAGCATTTCCCCGATCCGGAGAGAGCAGGAGAATGCCAGATTAATGGCAAGGGCAAGGGTATCATCCTTGCAGTTGTCCATAGCCTTCATCAGGTCGTCGGCATCCCATACCGGCCGTTCCACTTTCGGAACCTTCGGCAGGATGGCATGATCCACGGGATTGTGTTCCATCAGGCCCCAGCGCACAGCATGATTAAAAGCCGTGCGCAGTACCTTGTGGATCTCCCGGACTGTATTCGGAGTAACATACTCGCCCTTGGGTTTTCTGTTATTACAATAGATTGCCTTCACATTACGGAGATCTCTGTAATACTGGTCCATAAAGCGCGGTGTCAGATCCGAAAGCTTCACGTCGCCGATAAGTGGCTCTACATAGTTCCGGATCAGGGCAGCATTGCCGTCATAAGTAGACATCGCCCATGTGCTCACGCCATATGTAGCAAGATATTCTTCCAGAAGATCATGAAGGGTCTTCGCAGTCGGCACCACAAAGGAGTGGTCTGCCATTTTCTGCTCCACCTGCCGTTTTCGGGCCTTTGCTTCTTTTTCTGTGCTGAAAGTTTCCCATTTCTGGCGTTCCTTCCCTTCTTCATCCGTATATCGGTAAACGACCGAGTATTTTCCCCTGCGCTTAAATATCGATGCCATCAGCAGCCGCCTCCTTTTCCTCAAGTCCGTCGAGCCATTCATCAAAGCTATCCTTTAAAACGCGGATGCTTCCGCCGATTTGAATGGTCTTGAACTGGCCGGACCGGACCAGCCGGTATGCAGAGGCCCTGCCGATATCGAGAATATCCTGGATCTCAGGGACGGTGTACACTTTTTTACCCCGTGCCGGCGTTCCGATCTTTCCGGATGTAACATCTTCATTAAACTGCCTGATTCTTTCCTCTAAACTATTCATTTATACGTCCTCCCTTCTTCATGCCGATTCCTTCTCAAAAAGAGAATTGAACCATGCGTCAAAACTCTTTTTGGAAATCCTTATACTGCCTCCGATTCTTACACTGCGAAAATAGTCTTTCCCGACAAGCGTATATACTGTTCGTTCACCTATTCCCAGAATCTCCTGAATTTCATAAACACGATAGACCCGCTTTTCATTCATTTGTCATGCCCTCCTTTGCAGACAGTGTTGTTTTTTGCTTCTGTCTGCATCTTATCGAGAGCATCCGATCCTGCATACTTTGTCGCCGGTCTCATCGGCATCCTTGACAATCAACCCGTCATCTGTTCCATCCAGCGGTCAAAGCTTTTCTTCGAGATACGGATATGATCACCGATCTGAACGCTGTGGAACAATTTCCTTCTTACCAGCGTATAAGCTGTATTCTGGCCGATCCCAAGAATCTCCTGGATCTCATAAACTCTGTAAACTCTTTTTTCTTCCATGTACTGTGCCTCCCTGCACGGTTCTGATTGTTATGTAAGGGCGCAGCTGCTTTAACCGGCTGCGCCACTGAAGGAGTGATGCATGAATGAAATGGATTATTTGGCTGTATTGATATCACAGTAATCCGCAAGAACTTCTTTCATCTGTTTGATGATCTTCGCCATTGTCCGGTCGTTCAGCCGTCCGACGTAGGAGAGGAGCTGATAGTCCGCCACCATATGGGCATGTACCAGCGTCACCGCAAAAGGTTTTCCGATATCACGCTTGTCTCTTACGATCACATCCGTTGCCTGATCCTTCCCGGTCACATCGAGCGTGAGCGGAGCAACCATATACCATTTGGTCGTCTCGGTCTGTTCCTCCGGCCAGAGAACGACGGAAATCTCTACCGTGCTTTCCCTCGGCCGCTGGCCGCGCTTGTGATCGACCATATACAGTTCGCCGCGGCGGAACGTCCAGTTTTCTTTCAACACGCTGTCCTGATACAACATATGTCTCTTCCTCCTCTGATCTGCTGATGATGTCCGCTGTTCATGATCCGGTTTCTTTTCGGATAAATGCAGTAGTCATATCCTTTTCTGCAGCCGCAGTATGTGCAGTCCTCTTTAATACACTGGTATTCATCCGCTCTTCGGATCCTGTAGCAATTTGCAAAATAAAACTGCGACAGACATCTGCCGCATAACGTCATGACCATCGGGTCCTTTTTCATTGATATATTCTCTTTCATGGTGCCTCCACATCCTCGATCACCTCCATGCCGAGGCTGACTGTAATCACTTCATCGATCTTTCTCATGGTCTCTCTGCTGATCCTTCCGATATAGAACTCGACCCGGCTCTTGTCGATCGTCCGGATCTGCTCCAGCTCCACCATGGAATCCCGAAAAAGACCGCCTTCTTTTCTGATCAGGTAATGTGTCGGCTGTCCGAGTTTATGGAGCTGTGATGTAATCGGCGCGATGATCAGCGTCGGTGCAAATAAATTGCCGGCATTGTTCTGAAGAACAAGAACCGGCCGGGTGCCTCCCTGTTCCGATCCCCGAAAGGGATTCAGGTTGGCAAGATAGATGTCTCCCCTGCGGAAGACCCATCCGTCATGCATTTCCTTTTTCCTGTAAAGCATTGACCCTCCCTTGAAATGGCTCTTTAAAGTATGTGTGATGTAATCGGCAGAGCAGCCTCCTTTTGGAAACCTGCCCTGCTCGTTAACATCGAATATGCTCGTCCTGTATTTATCCACGATCACCCCAGGATCCGGGGAATGTTATCAGGCGGCAGGCGGCTTGCCTACTCCATAGGGTTCCAGCCTCCCCGCGGTTCTCGCCGGGCCGCTCCGCTTATCCCGAAACGGAACGGAAGTATCATTGTCCCTTCTGTGTTTCATCGCCGGCCGGTTGCCGTCCGGTTTTCGGGAGGATGTTTGCCGCTCGCCCTTTCGGGGTCCCCGCGCATCTCCCTGCGGCTGGAGCGTATCCGCTCCCACAGAGGAAAGTACCTGATAAGTGTGTATTCAGTTGTCAATGTGCGGCGGAAGTTTTGCCTTCCACTTATAGGTCACGGGAGAGGCCGAAAACGAAATCATTTTGAAAAGTTTTTCAACTTTTTCTGAATCGTCCGGACGATCTGCTGTACCCTCCGGGGAGTGATACCAAAGATCTCCGCGATCTCTTTCGGTTTATATCCTTTGATGAAATACCGTTCGGCGATCAGCTGCTCACGCTCTGTCAGCTTCTCCTTCATCAGTTCCCAGGTCTCAGCGCATTCCAGCTCATCGAAACCGTCATGAACTGCCGCGAGATAATACTCGTCGGGATCATAGGCATCCAGCGAGCAGTGACGCCTGGTTTCGGTCTGGTTGCTGTTGTAATCGATGCGGTCCAACTCCTCGAGAATGCGGATCCATTCCTCCGAGATCTGATGGGTGCGGTCGGCAGCTCCGCCTTCCGCCGTCAGGACGACCACATCACCGTTTGCGTATTCGTATCTGTATTCAATTTTTTTATCCATGATTTTTCCTCCGTGATTTTTGAAAGTTGTCGGTTTCCAAAAATCCGGAAATCACGGATAACGGGCGAATCTGACAGCCTGTTTGCGCATTAAAAATCCCTTCCGCAGCAACTGCCGGGAAGGGGTTGGCTGTCAATCGTCGCACGAAGCATCAGAGCACAAAAAAAGCGCCGTCGAAACGGATCACAGAAAAGAAATCATCTTATCTGTGATCCGACTTCGTACGGCGCTCGGTAGTCGCGATCCTAAGACCGGCTCTGCATGCTCGATTAAAAGTCGATGATGTTGATGTTCAGTTTTTGTTATCAGGGTCTGCTATAGACGGCAGGCCCACAGGTTATCTTGTTACTTGATTGAAATGCCGGCGGAGCTCTTCACCGGACCGGCTTCTTCCATGATCTGCTGCTGAAGTAGTCCCTGTAAGCCTTCATCCTCCGGAAGTACCGGGGATCCAGCGGTCCGTCAAATTTGCATTTCTGGCATTTCGGGAAGATCAGATCCGTCTGGTCGACCGGGATGATGGCAATCAGCCGGTGGCAGTACGGGCATCTGACATCCCGCGTCTGTACTTCGGCAGCCCGCCTTCTTGACAGATCCAGTTTCCGCATGACATCTTCAGAAGGAGAGTAGTCCCTGTAGCTTAGGCCCACGGCAGAGCACCTCCTCTCAGCGTCGTGTCCACATATTCCGTAACCGGCCTGTAGTCCAGTAGGCCCAGTTCCTTGAGGCGGATGAACAATGCCGTAAATGAAACCCCGAGGCATCCTGCCATCCTGTGGATCATCTTCCTGTCATCCCCGTTGATGATATTTTGACCGTATACCGCAACCGGATACCCTCTGTGAAAATCAAGCAGGGCTTTCTTTACGGTTGCCTCCGGCATCAGGATCACGGCTGCCAGGCGGTCAGCCTGCATTTCCTCTACGGTCAGATGCCGTTTCATTTCTTCCGCGGTATAATTCCGCGTAGTATCATATATTCGGTGAAACTGCGGCACGGGGTTATGCTTGCAGATCACGTAATGTGCAATTTCATGTGCGATGGTAAAACGGCGTCTGCCGCTTTCCGCATCGGCGCGAAGGACCGTGTCCAGAACGATCGTCCCCAAAGGGAAAGGAAATGAGACGACCTTTCCGTTCCGCCGGACCTTCAGCGGTGTTTTGCCATCTGACAAAAATCCGATCTTATCCGGTTCGTCTTCGGCAAAGTGTTCATATACTACATTTAATCCAAGAAATTCTGCAATTCCTACAATGTCGATGCACTTCGGTGCATGACTCATGCGAGACCATTTAATAAAGCTGGATACAAGTCCGTTGCCGAGTTCCTCCAGCTCACGGTTGGGAATATAATCTTTCAACTGGTATCCTCCTTACCAAAGGACGGGTCCACGTACCAACGCTTGCCGTCCAGATACATATATTCTTCCGCACTACCGATCAAAACCGTGTAGCGAATTCCTTCGAACTCATGATCAACAGGAGAGGCTGTATGCAGTGTCCGTTTTATCGGAAGAATACTGCCGTCCGCCCGATGGATCCGGAGCGGCCGGATCGTTCCGCCGGAACACATGACCTCTACGTCTATATATTTCTTTCTCATCGTTCTTCCCCGTTTAAAACTGTTTAGATCAGGCTACACCGGCCACGACAGGAGAGGAGATCGGAACCGAACCGTCCTGTATCTGCAGCTTCGATAATCTATTCTTCATAAAGCCTGTATCGCTGGTCAGCATTCCGCAGCACTCACACTCCATCCAGCCTTCGGTCTCCTCCAGGTAGAGATTGTGGTTTACCGTGCCGCACACCGGGCATTTTACATCTATCATCTTCATCAGCGGTTCCTCCGTTCGATCTGTTATTTCTTCTTAATCACATGACTGACAACACCCTGGCTGACAAGTGTTTTAACAAGAATGACCTTGTCCCCGTAGACTGCCTTGTTTCTGTACTGTAGAATAGCCTTTCCGGTCTTTTTATCAAAGCCGCCGAATCGCTTCAGGGTGTTCTGATTCTCTTCATCGAGCGCGATTACCAGATCCCCGATCTCCGGGCACGGATTCTGCCGGATCACGAGCATGTCCCCGGCTTCAATCCCTTCATCCTCCATGGAATCACCTTTTGCGTGAAGAATGAAGAAGGGGCCGTCACCAAACAGGGCAGTGGGGAGCTTTGCCCGCATCTCGATGTTTTCCTCCTCGGTCGTCAGCTCGCCGCAGGGAACAAAACCAACCACGGGCGCATCCGCCCAGCTTCCGGGCCGGTTCATGTAATCGGCATGGATCTCTCCGTTCCGGTACGTCAGCATACCTTTTTTATCCATAGCTACCAGATACGTATAGGCCGTGCTTTTTGCTACATGTAGTTCATTTGCAATTTCAGCTGTAGACGGCATACGGCTTCTTATCCCATAGAATTCTTCCACAAAACCGGCAATCTTTTTCATCAGTTCAGGATCCTTATGTCTCATGAAGTCTCCTTTGTTTCTATCTCGAACGCTCGTTTGATTTACGATATAAGGATAGCAGAACATCAGTTTGATTTCAATAGAAAATCCGCAAAAAGGAAGAAGGTGTCGCCGCACGGCGCCACCTTCTTCTTTGGTATTCGTGTTTAGTTCTTAAGGCATGTAAGTCGTTTTAAGAAATTCTCTTTAAGAAATCATTAAGAGTAGCTTCCCCTATCCACTTCTGATGCCGTTTAACTGTTTCGATAACATCATTTATCTTCTTCTCGTCGCCATTACAGGCCTCAACCACCTCTTGGCAATACTCCTGTGACGACAGAAGCGTATTAAGCTTTTCGCCGACGAAGTCAAAGGCATAGTTCTCATGCTCTTGCTTCGGAGGGTTAGGGAAAAACTCTGTTTCCACCACTTCTATACAATGTATATCAGAGGTTTCATAAGCTATATATCCCTGCGCAGTAATGTTGGGGAATCTTTTTGAAATAGCTTCCATACTCTCAGGTAATGCTTCACACAACTGCTTAGCACAATTATCACCAGATGCCCAATCATTAATACTTAAATCCCCAGGCTTGATAAAAATTCCATATTCTGTCGTCTTTATCTCCTTTATAGGGTCTTTTTTAAATTCCCAAGAAGCTTCTTCTAATTCCTCCTCCATCTCCTCCTCGTCTATCTCATCATCATCAAAATCAAAATTATCGTAGAACCCACTTTCCTGTTTGATCTCTTCGACTTCCTCATCATATTTTTCAAAAAAAGCCTCTTTAAAACACTTTACGACATCTTCCTTTTCAGAATCATCACAGAAAATCTGAATGCCTGAAAAAGAATCATCACAACCACTGGTTATAGACAATGCTTGAATTAAGGGTTTGGGTAAATGCATGGTTATTATCTCCTCTCATTGTTTTTCAGTTTTTCTGATTCTTTACTATCGTTTGATTTTTTTATCTGTAGGTCTTATCAAGGATCCATCTTTTACGGTTTTAGATCTTTGAAATCTGTGCCATCGCATCATACTCTCTTTTTTAAGCTATATACCTTTTGACCGTCTTTTTTACGGGTCGACGTTTCAATAAGGCCAACTTTATCCAGTTTGCGTATTAAGCTCATCGCAGCGGATGTACGGGGATGATTGTCCAAATACCCGCCGAATGCTAAACTGGCTATTTCTGAAGCAGTGCACGGACTGCCGCCTTCGCGATAGCATCGGTCAAGAACATAATACAGTTCATCTTCTGTCGCAGTGAGATTGTTAACAACCTCCTTTTGTGCCTTCTCCAGCTCCTTTCTGCGTTTTTCAGCCTCTTCGGCTTCTTTTCGCTTTCTTTCTTTCTCCACGGGACTATCCGGAATAGGATACCTCTTTTCAATTTCCGGCTTTGCGTTTTGAGATGCCTGATCCATCTTTTGATTGATCGATTTTACCTGATCATCATATTTCTTCAGAATGGATTCTTTCTTCGAAGCCAAAGACACTTTCTTTTCTTCATTTGCCTGAATCGACTTCTTAAGCTCTCCCTTTTTACCAAACGAAAGGAATCCAAGAGATGCCAATTCTTTCTCCATATCAGAACCGGCTTTTTCCGTGTTCGCAATCTCTTCTTCACATGAAGAAAGACTGCTGTTTTTTTCTTCAGCCGCGGCTTCCAGCTGTTTGTTCCTGTCATCTTCGATAGCAGCAAGCTTCTTTTCAAGTTCTTCTTTTCTGGTCGCTTTAATTCTGGCAGCCTCTTCTTCCCACGCCTTCTGTTCAGCTTCTGCCTTCGCTTTTGCCTCAGCCTCCGCTTTCTTACGAGCTTCTTCTTCAGCTTTACGCTTTTTTTCTAAAGCCTCCCTCTCCTTTTTTTCCCGTTCAAGCCGCTCCGCCTTTTCTTTTTCAAGTCTGGCTTTTTTCTCTTCCGGGGTTTCCTCGCTGCCTGACAAGTACGGCTTTACCAGATCCAGGTACGTTTTATCTTTCTCTTCTATTAGGCCGTCACAATAGATGCAGCAGGCAATCATGCCTATGATGCTGTTAAATGATACCGGAAGAGAATACCCTATCTTAATCTTTTTCATGATGAGGTCTTTGAAATCGGGCTCCTCTTCTGCAATTCCTATCAGCTTTTCAACATCGACGCCAACTATTTCAGCAGCACCTTTAAGAAACTCCGTTTCGGATGTATTGACTTTACGGTCGTGAGCGCATCCTACCCTTATAGCATCGTAAAACAAATTCGCCGTCACTAAATCAGCGTCTTTTTTGTAAACATCGTGTGTAGCTACAGCTTTCTTTAAACCGTCAACGTTTTTTTTCAGACACTGTAATGCACCATTCACATCAGTTGTTTTCAGCACTTCAACGGCCGCATCGAAACTGGAATCTGCCGGCCAACGGTTGTCTAATAGATTGTCAAGCTGCCCCTCTGAAATCAAACACCTCCCGGCATCAAACTCATCTGATTCTATAGGCTCTTTACGTGAACGTCCCGAAAAAGAATATATTTTTTTGGCATACATGTGATAGCGTACATCTTTTTCTTTACCGCCATCTTCACTTATGTATAAATGGTTGTCACGACGTGTGATAGTATACTCGTTTACAGTGCCATCATTATAATGTTCTGTTTCGGCAGATAACCTAAAGCTCCAGTTTAAAAGGCGATCTTTCAACTTCGAGTTTCCCGATACCTTTGCGGCTAATGAACGAATCTGATGATTAAGAACCTTGGAAAAATCGAGCACTTCATTCTCATCAGCTAAGGCAGCTTCCAAGGTTATGCTTCTTTTTGCGTCATCATACTCTTCAACTGGCCATTGATTCTCATCATCGAACCACTTGACCGCATACATTTTAAGTATTTTATAATCAATATCTGTTGATGCAGTCAGCTGAACATTACTCCATACCTCACTCATGTCAAAAGTACTCCTTTCAATTATTTGTTACAAAAGCTTTTTATTTCTTTCGTTCCAGTCCAAGTTTTTTTTCGATAGCTGCATATACATCATCCATCGTCATATTATCATATTCTTCCTGGCTAACCCCAAGATTATCCGGCGTTATAGAAACAATTCCCGGCTGATTCAGCGGATCATTTCTTACTGCATCAAGATATTCTTTTTTGACCGGATCATAATCATATTCCTCGGTTGATCCGCCTTCAAAATTGTCAACAAAGTCTTCCCAGTCCAGCCCTTCCTTTGAAAATTGTTTTTTCAGCGTTTTGTATTCTGTCTTGTTAATTCCGGCAGCCTCGCAACATTCTATGAACTCGTCATAATCTTCTCGCATAAAGCTGTCATAGCAAGTAGAATCTGTCAGATAATCTTCATAACTGTCCTCATCAAATTCCTCTTCGTCAATCTTGAACACTTCTATAAAGCGTTCAAGCGGCATTTTCTTTGAAAGGAAACTATAATACTCCTCATCGGATTCCTCATTAGCTTCAAAAAAGCTTTCCAGATGAAGAATTCCATTTTTCAGCTCTCCTTCGATATTTTCAGTTGTATATGAAGTTCCGCCTTCCGTTTTACCGTAAAATGAAGCACTGGGAGCTGCTTCAGCTATTTTTTCAAAAATCTTCGCATCCTCGAGTCTCTGATAGCGGCCCCAGGGGCCGTCTGCATCAATATCAATTGTTCCACCCGACTCTGCTATGAATGCATCTACTTCTGAGTCACCTTTTAATTCTTCTAAGCTTATATACTGTTTTTCTTTTTTAAGTTTAATCCGAACCAAATAGGCAGGAAATTCCTTTGCTTCAAGCTTTTTCAGAACATCGATAATCTGCTTCAACTCTTCCTGTGATCCAGAAACATTAATACTCGTATTATATTCAGCCTGCATTTTAATTCTCCTTATTATTCTCGGTTTCAACTATATCAATCTTCTTCATCGAAATCTTCATCAGTATCCTCTTCTGAATCGTCATAATCGGCGCTGTCTTTAATTGCTTCGACTGCTGCATCATACTCATCATCGTCATAATATATATCGTCTTCATCGACCTTCCTGTACTCTTCCTTGGCCAACTCTTCAAAAGTCTCCTCTTCTTTGCCTTCATACTCGCACATCCGATCGTCCCAGTCACCATCTTCAGCCTCTTCCGAAGGCTCACCATCAAAATCTGCTTCCCGGATTTTTATTTCCTTATTATCGCAAAGAATTTCGAATGCCGTGTATGAATAATAATCATTATCAGTAACGCCTTTTGCCTTAATGGAAAAAGCCCCTATATCATTTTCGTTGAAACCTTTTTGGATAATTGCCATCCAGCCACAGACACCTGCCAGATCGACAGCATCTGCAGATACTTCAAGCTTTCCGGATTCCTCATCCAAATCATTTTCCAGTCCGTACATTCCGACATCTTCAATTGACTCCATAATCTTGTCAATTATGGTCAGTATCCTTTTCTCCGCACTGACAGTAAAATCAACCCTTACTTCTGCCATCACAAAACCCTCACTTTCGTTGTTTTATTTTCATTTTTTAGAAATTCTGTTTTTGGTCTTCTTCTTTCCTGGCTGAGGACATGCCTCTACAACATCTATCCATTTCAATAAGGATTCTTCCCGAAGCATCATCCTTGCTTTTAGTTTTTCCCTGTCGCGGTTTTCAAGGATATAATACTTCTCACTCCTGTAATGATGAATCGCAAAAGAACCATGTGCAAATGCACACCTTATTGCGTAAAACAGGGAGTCAGTTTTCCCGGAACAATGCTGATTGTTTAAGGTATGTATTGCTATTTCCCGGTTCATGGAAGCATTTTTATGAATACCGCTTTCTTCACAGCACTTTGGGACATCTTTTGCGGCTTTTTCAAACCAGTATTCCTTTAAAAACGGAGTCTCTCTTTTCATTGCCGCACAAAGCGAAATCATATTGACACCTCGTTCTTTAAAAGATTTGCCCCTCACGCTTACCCCGGAAACAGGCGTCTCTATTACGTAAAACTTGAAGATTCTGGCAAAGTTCTTATCTTCAAAAGAATAGTCGTTTTTAAAAGCCCATTTCACCATATCAAACTATATATTTCCTCAAATCCACGCCGTTCTTCTGCGCCAGTTCAACCAGCTCCCGGTCCGACATGCGCTCAACTTTGGAGAGATCCATAACCGCCATCGGAAAACCATTGAACATGGCTGTGCCGTAATAATCCTTCATGTCCCTGCGTAGCCGGCTTACATCAATTTCATATTCCATCGGATCCTCCTTTCGCGTTTCTTCTTTACCGACGGAACGATCTTCCTGAATCGCCGCATCGGAAACCCGCAGTTGTCACAGATTCCGCCGTTCATAGGTTCTCCGCACCTCGGACATCTTGCCATAATCGCTCCTCCTTCCGCGCATTCCGAATCGGATATGCTTAACATTTCATTTTACAAATATCGCCTGCTCCGTTGGTGGGCTGCCAGCCCACTCTACTCAAGGACTTCTATGATATCCCCCTGTCCGCGAAGCCAGATATCAACGCCGTCACCGTATACCTCCGCCTGGATTACCCAGCCGTTATCGTCATGGGAGAGTATCTCCGCTGTCGGGAACCGGTCCAGAACGGACTCTATACTGAGTCCCTTATATTTGAACTTGATCCTCCTGAGCTCCCCTCCGAACATGAACTGGATCCGCTTGCGGAACTCGCCTTCTTCAAATCGTTCGGAGTATGGCACATGGAAATGCTCATCCAGAATCTCATATTCATCTATACGGTCTATTCGGTAAATAGTAGGGAAAGGATGCTTCGGAAGGTCCGGATTTTCCTCGCTCTCGGAAATGTAGGCGCAGAGGTAAAAGTAATACTCGGAAAACATAATGCCGACCGGCTGGATCAGCCTTGTGACAGGATCGGATTCCTTCAGCTTCCGGTAATGAATGCGCATAAGCCGGCGTTCGTACACGGCACTGCTGATGTCCCACATGACATCAACAAATGCTTTACCGTGATGTGGCTCAAGGTAATGGTATTTTTCGTTGGAAATCAGTTCGCGGACCTTTTTCAGGTTTCCGTACGGCACGCAGCACTGGACCAGCTTGTCGATGATCGGGTACATCTCCTCTTTGACGAGGGATCGGCTTTCAAGAAGGATCTTGCAGACCGTAAGAATCTCACTGTTCGTCAGTGCACTTTTGTCCATCCGCACCAGAACATAGCCCTTTTTGACGCGGTCATAGACCAGTTTTCCGGATTCCGGGTTGTCGGCAAAGTATGCCCGTATATCCTCAAGGTCCCTTTGGATGGACCGGACGTTTACACCAAACCGTTCGGCTTCCGCAGACTTGCTGATCACCTCACCGTTTGTGATCCGGTTGTAGATATTGATGATTCGTTCTACTTTTTTATCCATATATGCGGGCTCACTTTCATAAGCTGATGTCAGCGGCGACCGTTTTTCTTTCTGTACATATATCGTACCACATCCGATACGACAGAAATTGTCTATCTCACTATTAAACGATGTATTATTTGTACTTTTTAACCCTGAAAAATCACCAGTTATCAAGATCGTAAAGCAGATCATCCACCTCGACAGTCTTCCCAGATTTCTCCATCTCTTTCAGCCGGAGGTAGACTATTGCTATCGTGATGGCGTCCGCCAGCGTCGATGCGCCTCCGGGTTCTCGATTCCGAGTTTTTTGCTTAAGGTCTCAAGATATCTTCTCATCCGTTTTGTAGTACTGGATATAGATAACAACCGCCGGCAGGTTGTTGTCCTGCACAAGCATGGTCCCGTGTCCTTCAAAATAATAAATGTACTGCAAATTGCCCCTGTCCATTTCCTGCTCACCCCTGCTGCCGGTCAGGTCATCCAGCCGGTTCTTCAGTTTGGAATAGAGGGCTGCGCGGCCTTTCCGAAGACGCGGATTGGAAGCAGCGTTTTTCAGAAGGCTCCTCTGCTGGAAGAGCTTTGCATGCTCCAGCCACAGATCACGAAAATATCCATTCTGAAACAGCAGGCAAACCACCCACTCCTCGCCGGCATACTTCGCCGTATGGCGCAGGTAAACATGCAGGCAGTCCGGATCCCGAAGGTCCTGCACCTCCTTTGCGTTCTCGCAGAACTTCAGTCCCCTGATATCCGAAAGGAGCATATCCCTGCGGATCTCATGCCCGCCGATGTAAAAGCTGTTTTCCTTAAGATCAAGCTGCAGGACATAGGGATCGGCCGGCGCTTCTGCATCCTTAACTTCCGCAACTGCCGGTTCTGTCACTGAAACCGCCGGTGTCTCATCAGCCGGTTTCGTTTCCGGAGCTTCCGTCTCTGGACCTGTCTCATCGACATCCGGCGCAGTCAGCTTCGCATGTATCTCCACAAACAGGATCGCTTGCTTGGCATGTCGGCTTCTCTTTGAGATCGGATCCACGAAGCTTGCAGATGCACTTTCAATTACAAGGTTTCCGGCATCATAGAGAGTGGCAACAGCGTTGCAGAGTTCCGCAGGCATGTTTCCGACCTCCTTTCCCTTTTCCGTAAAAAGCAGGAAATTGTTCGGATTGAAGGCATTTTCCGGATCTCGGGTGATACGGATCACGTCGCCCGCTTTTACCTTTTCGATCTGCTCCGTGCGGCCGTCATACCGGGTGCCTTTTGACTCGAACCGCAGGATGAGTTCTCCCGTGGTCTCATCCCAGGAGCCGTCAGACTGCTCCGGATACTCCATCATGCCCGGCTCAAAAAAGTCCGGCCCCATATTCTTTGACAGTTCGTGCCACGCATGCAGTTTGGCCATTTCCGTCAGCAGGATTTCTTTTTGCTCTTCAAATGAATTCATGTTTACATTCCTTCCGCTGCATCCAGTTCCCTGTTCAGGATTCCGGTGTTTGCATACAGTCTGTCCATATATTTGTCGTAGACGACATCCGTTCCGCCGACCTTATAGATCAGATCCAGGCGGTCGGGGATCCGGCAGCCGTAGGTTTCCTCCATCTCGGTCATAAGGTCATAAACATCGATACCTCCGTGCTCACGGATCAGTGACTCCTCAAAGGACTGGATCGTGATCCGTTTATCTCCCTTATAGAGAAGAATATTGCCGAATGTCTTCGTGTCCGAGAACCTGTCATCCGAGGTGAGCAGGCTTGCGTAGAACCAGTCGGAGAAGCCGAGATCAAAGAGTTCCGATTCAAAACCGGCCTTCTTTATGGACTGCACGCTGAAATAGGTCCCGTCCTCCACATAATCCGCTGCCTCATCGCAGAAAGCCTTAAGATCCTCTCTCGTGACGCCGACCGCTGCCAGCTTCCGGAATGTGATGATCTGGTTCGGCTCGAACTCGAGAACCTCCAGCTCGTTTTTCATATTCACAAGCGTGCCGGAAAATGCCACGACATACGCAAATCTGCTGCGGTACGGGGTAATATCGGTGATATCCTGTCTAGTCAGAAGATCCCGGAAATAAGCATCCAGAGTACTGTGGTTCCGGTATACATACCGCGTCAGGACGGAAAATCCCATCAGCTTCAGGTTGTACGGATTGATCTCCTCAAGATCCGCCCCCGGAACAACGCTTGCGTAGATCTTCCGGATCTCATCGATGTAGTAGAAGTCGTCCGTCAGTTCCGCAAGAAGGGCTTTCTGATTGTCCGCAAGCATCGCCTTCTGATCAATCGTGTACATGCCCTGGTGATAAAATGCTGCCAGCGGCTGCAGATAACTTCCGATCACGGTTGCCGGATCGTATCCGTACTCCTGATGAACCAGTTCTGCAAAATCCGCCTGTGAGACCGGCGCACTGTCAACCAGCAGATCCAGAAGCGCCCCGTCACGGTCAAAGGTTCCGAAGCGGATCATCGGCATTCTTTCACAGTGAAAATCATGATATGCTCCGTCCGGAACGATCTTCCGGAGAAGATTGTGGAGTTCATACTGGTCCCGGATATCATATTTCTCCATGATCTCCGGATAATCCCGCATGAACTTCCATGTGGAATACTCGATATTTTCATAGGCATCCAGATTCAGCGTGTCCAGAAGCTCCGCAAAATCCTGCCCGTCGATATCGTAATACCGGATCTGCTCGTTCTGCTTCCAGAGAAGGAACCGTACCTCGGAAAGACGGTTCTTCCTAGTGCGGATCACGGTATCCGTATAATAGAGCTTCTCGTCATAGGGCACTTCCTCCTCACGCAGGAAGTCGTTGTAGATCCGGGTAAACTCGTCGAAAGACACATTTTCCGTACAGTATTTACGGACAGCATATTCCTCAAGGTCGGCTCTCGTTTTCTCGACCCATCTGCCGTCTAGGAAGAGTTTATTCCGGTTCAAGTAGTTCTTGATCTTCAGGCGGAAGCCGAGGTCAAGATTGTGGTAATCATCCGACGCCTCATCAAGAGCCTTTTTGCCCTTATCCGCACCGGTCATTTCCATGTAGGTAAATACCTGTTTTCCGACGCCGAGCCACTCCTCAGCGTCTTTCTTTTCAAACGAATAGGTCTCAAAGAAGTACCGGTAATAATCCTCATCGAACCATTCCACGCCTTTATCCGTACGCAGATAGCCCTTCATGTTCCTCATGTTTTTGGAAACGATCTGGCGGACACGTTCCCGGGTCATGTCGTAGTCCGCGGCAATAGCCTCCAGTGTTTCCCCCTGAAGACGTCGGGTCATGATCCCGCGGGTTCTGTCATCGATCGCGGTGCACTCATTCAGATAATCCGCAAACTTCGGATAGATCCGGTAGCACCGGAAATCCACGTATTCAAGCGTTCCGTCAGCAAGAAGGCTGCCGAGGACTGACTTCAGCATTTCATCGGAAACCTGCTCCGGCATCCCGGACTTTTCCCGCAATTCACGGAGGCTCAGTCCCTCAAATCCGATCTTATTGTAAGTATCAAGAATGATGGCTCTAACCGACTCCTCATCCCATATGACGCTGTCATCCCCGCTGCAGAATGTTCTGAGCCGTGTTTCATGCTTCCCCAGATAGTTATCGATAAATGTTTCGATCTCCTGCAGGGATCCGGCACCCATGCCTTTAAACTCTTTCAGCTGCGCTTCCGTGAGGAAAATGAAGTCACTAAGCTTCGGATATCCGTTCCTCATCAGGAGGTTTTTGGAGCGGACCGAAAATCCGGCCGATTCCACGTCACAGTCATTTGCCTGCACATACTGCAGTATCCGGTCATGCTCATCCTTCCTGTAAAGAAAATCCCTGAGAGACGCTCCCTGATTCTGGGTGGCCTCCTCCAGCTTTTTTCTGAGACTGTCAAGGATCTCTGACTCATGTTCCTTCAGCCAGATGCGGCACATCTTCGCGATCTCTTCTGCAGACGGAAGATCCATCCTGGGAATCTCCATCAGCTCATCCGCCGTAAGGAGAACGATCTGATCCAGATTTTCCAGTCTGTTCAGCAGAAGATGGTTGTAGGCTCTGGCGGACAGAAGCTCCAGAGCGCCTGCCTTCACCTGCTTCTCCCTGATCCAGTTCAGGACAAAGGATCTGCCTTCCTCCGAAGCACACCATGTCCCGAAATCCTCCGGCATAGCCGAAATAGCCTCTGCAGCCGTTTCCTCCGGTTCGGGCAGGCCGCCTTCAAGGTCATATTTCCGGTATTCCTCGATCTTCAGGAGGACTTCATCAATGGATTTCCGTCCCATATTCCGGATCTCGGAAAGCGTCTCTTCTGTATATGCCAGCATCTCGCCCACTGTTTTGACGCCGGCACGGTGCAGGCAGTTGGAGGACCGCCTTGAAAGCCCGATATTATCAATATCAATCGTTTTTACGTCCATACGCAGCCTTCCCTGTTACAGTAATTCCTTAAATGTTTCCGCAATGCGGATCAGTTCCGTGAGCTCCGCCTTAAGGCTTTCCTTTTCCTCCGTGCCGAGGCGTTCAAAGAAGCGGGTGTCTATATCCATCATCAGCGCAATGCTCTTTGCCACATTTTCCGAAGGCTTCTCTTTCAGCTTCTGGGAACGGGAGCGCAGCATCGCTCTTTCCATCGACATGGCAAGCTCGTCTGCAATATCCGTATTCTCCGACGCAAAGACATCAACGTCTTCTTTCGTACGTATTTCTTTTCCCTGCAGCTTCTCGTGGATCACAGCATCCCATTTCCGCTGGTCTTCAAAGTATTCCCTGTAGGAATTGCTGCGGATCAGGCCTTTGATGTCACGGATGAATTTACGCTGATCGGGAATCGCTTTCATCAGCACGTTGTTGAATGCGATCCGCTTCAGTTCGACCTTTTCGGTTTCCTCAAGAGAGCGGAGAAGCGGGATCATTTCCTGGAAAAGACTGTAGACCTGGTATTCACGGGCCACATGGTACTGTTCCGGAAGTCCGATATATTCCAGGAATTCACAGATCGCCTCGGCGATCTCGATACGTTTCCTGACATCCGCAGGCTGTTCATTTGTGCTCGCGGCATATTCCTTTATGGTCAGCAGCTCCGTCTGCACGACATCGCGGTAGGTCCCGATCGCAAAATCGATCAGGTCATAGTCGACCTTCTTTTCCTCACCGTGCTGGATGGCCAGCTCCAGAAGCTTGATTTGCTTCTTGTCCTCACGGATATCCATATCCATAAGAACCGTCTCGAAATATACCGGCTCGGCTGTCGTCCTCTGGATGCGGCGCAGGCAGGTATACCGGCGGTTGCCGTCCACGATTCGGCCGTCCGCCAGTGTAACGCCGGGCTCCCGTTGGCCGACAAGCGCAATATTTTTCTCTGTTTTCCGGATCGCTTCCGGATTACTGTCACAGATAAAGTTCTCGATGATCCGATTATAGATATCCGTATTGAGCTCGCTTAAGGAATCCTTTCCGTTTTCGGATTCATACTGTGTGATCCAGGTGGCAATGCGGTCGTTTTGATCGTTGTAATAAAGGGCATCCAGACGCACTTTATAGACCGGATATACGACCGTCTTTCCGGCATAGGTCACCTTGCGTGTCAGTGTGGTCTTCTGAACGGTATCCGTACCGACCAGCTGCAGGAGACTGCCTTCCTGCAGTGCACCGCGCTTTGAATCCGACTCCGGCTGTTCCGCCCCGCGGACGATCATTGTCGGACGGACGGCATCGCTGGCTCTGGAACGTACCTCTTTATAGATCTCCCGGATCTCATCTGCACCGTCGGGGTCGATCTCTGCACAGAGCAGTGCCATGGTATCCAGTGCCCGTTCCGCCATCGGCTGGTCAAGATCCTGCTGTCCGGAATGCGCAACGCTGTTGCGGACGCCCATCAGCTCATTTGCCCAGGTCAGGCAGTTTCGCGGAAGAAGAGCAGAAAAATCGTCTCTCCACATCCGGGTAAAGATCCTCAGGCAGTTTGCGACATCCAAAGAATCAACCAGATCTCCGTAATCACCATAGTCCGGCAGATCCCGCTGGTCATTCAGCATCAGACATACATGGTCCCACCACTTATCTTTATAAATCCGGTGCAGCGTCTGTCCGATATATGATGACATGGATGCGACCAGGATCCTGAAGCCTCGCTGTACTAATTCGTAGTTTTCCTGCATTTTCCTGCTCCTTTTAACGTTTGTCCCTTATATAAGCGATGTATTTGCAATCCGGCAATCCGAATAATTGCCGGATTATTCTCTCAAAACCTTTCTGGCCAATGCGGCGTATGCCTGAACAACTACCTCCGGTGCCGTGATCCTGACCCTGCCTTCCCACTGAAACACCCATCCGTAGAAGGTTGGCGAGGTGCAGGCCATTACCGTCGTTTGGAAATGTCCCTTTTCGGCGCGCTTCACCTTGATGTCCATTCCGAAAGCGTCCAGAACACCCTTCATAACTTCATTCTCACAAACAAGAGTGACCGGCACGGGCTCCTCAGTGTCATACATCCGGAAAACCTCCCGCGTATAACGGGTGATGTCGAAATCCTCCGGAACGGGATCAGCCGCTACCTCCAGGATCTCCGGCTGTGCTTTTATCCGGTCTACACGGAATGTACGGATATCATCTTTCTCGTGATAATAACCGACCAAATAATAGTAGTCCCCATTCCAGATGAGAGAGTACGGACTAATGGTATAGGCGTTCCCCTTGTTCCTCAGGACCTCCTTCGTCCGGCTATTGTAATCAATGTACTGAAAGGAGATTCGCTTCCCGGAGTTAATAGCCTCATTAATCGAATCTACTATATAGAAAATCTGTTTGTTTTCCGACTTCACCCGGCCCGGAACGTGCAGGTTGCGCTTGAACTTGCCGGCATTTGTATCGCTGGTCAACGTGATCAGCTTTTCTGTCAGGCTTTTGCTTTGGCTCTCTGTCATGAACCGTGAAGATTCAACGGCATCGATCAATAGCTTCAACTCAGGCAGCTCAAACTTCCGGCTCTCCAGATAATACTCATTTGCCCTGGCACGGTAACAGTTGATGTACACACCCGCTTTTTCAGGAGTTCAATGTCGTTGTATACCGTAGTCCGGTGCATAGCGATACCGTGCTCCTTTTCCATCAGGTCGCGGAGCTGATTGGTCGTCTTCAGATGCTCTTTATCGGTGTGCTGCTCGAGCAGGCGGTAGAGATAGAAGAGGCGAAGACGGGTATCATTTTCATTCAATGCTTCAGATTTACGATTTGCCATTTTCAGGGCTCTCTCTTTCTCAATCTACTAGCTGAAACAGAACCTGTTTTCTTATGAATTGAGCAGAAGCTGAAATCTATAACCGATTCTTCCGTCAAGCAATTTAGACAATATGTAATGCAACGTGGATTTACCTGTATACTATAGCTACTAAAACAAATGGTAACAGGGATTACCGCATACAAAAGGAGGTCACAAATGAATAATACCACAGTTTACATAGGAATGGATGTCCACAAAGAAAGTTTTACACCGCCGGTTATTCGGTACGATCCTGACAGACAGAGGAGTCGAGTTCGGAAAACCGCAGGATCTTGAGACAGGAATCAATGGGATCGAGCGTACCAGCCTTTACTTCTGTGATTTAATGCGGAGCTGCCAGAAAGGCGGCGTGGAAAATGTTCATACGCTGCTTAGAATGGTCTTGCCAAAAGGCACAAGCTTTGAGTTTCTGACACAATGGGACGTCAACTTAATTGTTAACCACATAAACTCTACGCCACGTAAAAGCCTGAATGGAAGTACACCCTATGGCGTTTCTGCCGAAGAATACGGCCTACAGCTTAGGCGCATTGACCCTGATGAAGTCAAACTCTCGCCTAAGCTGATTCGGAACAACTAACCAGACAAAAATCTGCTGTCAGACTGGAAGTAAACTTTTCACATTTTTTCAATGAGGCTGGTGGAATTCAGTCCTGCACACTGCATTTCCAGTGGCTTACTAAGCATGTCTAAATTTAGGTTTTTGTCAGAAAAGTTATCCTAATTATATGCATCTCAGAACAGAATTGCATCTGAAATATTAAAAAAAGAGAACTTTTTAAGTTGCAGTAGAATTTACTTCTACACTGGAATTTACTTTTTCAATTCACGTAACAAAGTAAACCTTCCCCCTTCTTTTTTCCTTATTTATATTAGGCATCCCTGATTATTCTTATACATGTATCACTTTCCTGCTTATACTCAGAGATAAGCATTAAGAAAGGCAATTCCGACTCCAAATACTGTATAGCCTCATCCCTAAACGCCTCATCTTTCATTGCTGATTCTCTATCTAATGATTTACCAATTGCATCGTTAATCCTTCCAAGGATTTGATCATCGATAAGTTCTATGCCACTCTCTAAATCCAAACTACTCAAGTCTCTGCTCAAAGCCAACCATTTGACACTTGTTGAACTATTAATAATCTCGTCTTCATGATTACGAATATCCTCAATAAACTCATCATCTATTCCAAGTTCCATAAAAGCATCCGCCAAGCAATCAACTATATTTGTTTTTTTATACGGAACAATATCTATAGGTGCCAATCCTTTTACCTTTCCCTTTTGCACTTTAAGTATTCGGCCATCTTCCTCATCAAAATCGTCTTTGTAATCTCCTATAAATCCTTTGACAATCGTGCATAATACATCGCACTCAATCTCAAACTCACAAATGTCCGGTCCTACATCCTCAGTATAAGCAATCAGTTTTTTTAGTGACATAGTATAAACCTCCTCGTTTTGTTATTGTGTATTCCTTACCTTCTCATTAATCTACTCAACAAGATCTGTGTACCTCTTCTCTTTTACTTTTTCAACCATCTCCTTCACAAAACCATCAATCGTGGTATCTTCATTTCACATAATATCGATCATAATAATCAACCCCTCTTCTTTTTAATGTACTCTCTGAAAGTCAGAAGGCGCCCTCCGTAAGCTATATGCACCCTGAAATTCCTCAATGTATCTTTTTGACTACTTATTCTTTCGCAGAAGATATTTGTTTTCTTTCAACTGCTCTTTTATAGTTTCCGGCCTTATTACTTAACTCTCTTGCCAAGGTTTTTCCTTCCTCAGCAAGTGAAGCAAGTCCTGCTGTTGTAAGCTGCTGTTTAAACAACGCATGGATCATCTTGTTGCCCTCATCTTTCCTAACTATAATCCGATCTATGAATTCGTCCTGAAAAATATCTGTTTGGAAGAGAACCCTTTTCTCGCGCTATGGTCTTTATTTTACCCAGTTTCTTTTCAATGCCTGGCTGTCTGGTAAACGGTAAATCGTCAGTACCTGTCAAACTCAGCTGACCTTTGGGATAATGAAGGTGAAAAAATCTAAGATTTTTTCGACTATTCCAAAGCCTGCTAAGTAAAAGTCAAGGATAAATAAGAAAAAGTGGGGAAATGAAAATGGGTATACAA
>ONDV01000060.1 GCA_900316665.1 uncultured Lachnospiraceae bacterium | reverse complement strand
CTCAGGAAGCTGATCGACGAACACAAAGAGTCCTTTGTCGAGAAAAACGATGATGGCTCAGATAACACAGGCAGATATGATCTGGCAGTTGCCATGGTCGGCTGTCTTGATACAAATTCTGCCGGATTTAATGACAGCCTGTACTACGATGCCTCTGCTGTAAAGCCGGACGTATACCGGGAAGTATTCAAGGATATCTTCTACTCTCTCGGCCAAGATGAGCATTACGAAATGATGAAGAGTCGGGCGGTATAATCATAGTTAGTAATTGCTAACCAAAAAGGCAAAAAAAATACCCCGGAGCAGTAATCAGGAAAGTCCTGAAAACCACTCCGGGGTGTGTTAATTCATATGGGCATGAACTGTATATGCCCTTACTTTTTATGCTTCTCTCTCCACCGCTCAACTCTCTTTGCGTTGCCGGACTTTTCTTCCAAATCATACACCACTTTGTTATAAGGGAGATACGTTTTCACAAGCGTCTCTGACATGCCTAGTTCCTTGGCAACCCGAGCCACAGATCCATATTCCTCATAAAGCCGTTCAACCTCCCTGCTTCGTTCCGTTGTCCAGCATCCACCCGTGATCAGGATCTTCCGGATCTTCGCCGTGGAGAGTTTGATGCCATATTCTTCTAACTCCTTCTGGAATGCAGCAAGGGAGGTGTGAAGTGCCATCTTCCCCGGAGCCCAATCATCCCCACCGATGCTACTGTCCTCCTCGCGATCGTCATACTCGTCATCATACAGAGAGCATATCTGATTGATAAAGTCCGCACTTGGATTCTTCTTCTCTCTCCTGCGTCCGTCGTTTTCTTTCATTTTCAGCCCTCTTTTCAGTATTTTTCCGTGTGCTTTTCTAGTCACACATTACAAGTCACACTTGTAGACCCCCGCCCCCGGGTGCGGAACCTGCCGCAATGCCGAGGGGGATGAGGGTATGCCAGTTCATCCAGCCTTGCTGGATCTATACATCCGGACCATGACAACTCCGATCACCGCCCCGATGCTATTTGCGATCCAGTCATTCCAGTCGAACATTCCGAAACCAGTTACTTCCTGCAGAATCTCGATACATATCGATACAGCTGAGCAGATCAGGATCGTCCGACACGTATGCTTGGTATGTACCAAATATCCCATCGGCACAAACAGCATGATGTTCAGGATAAAGGCTTCCCTGTAGCTGCTCGTCTTCATACGGAAGATTTCATAGGCTGCGTTTACCCACCAGTGTTGCTGAACTGGAGTTGATGTCGCTACCACTGCTTCTGTCGTCGTTGCCAGCTCCATCCGGGACAAGAAGGTGTAATAAAAAAGTGCAATTCCGTAAACTACAGCGACTATTGGGTAGAGCTTACGGTGTTGGCTGAGCAGGAAGCCCACGATAATAAATATCAAGAAGACTGCGTATCTGAGCACATTATTACCTTAGTTCTTCATTTGCCTTCTTCAGTGCAGCAGCGATGACCTGATCCATGTCATAGTACTTGTACTCGCCAAGCCTACCACCGAAGATTACCTTCTCCTCTGCATCACCGAGCTTTTTGTACTCCTGATAAAGATCTCCATTCTTCTTATCATTCACAGGATAATATGGCTCGTCGCCTGGCTTCCATTCAGAGCTGTACTCACGGCTGATGACTGTCTTCGGAATGTCATTACCTTCGTCATCCTTGCCGAACTGGAACCACTTGTGTTCAATAATGCGAGTCCAAGGCGTTTCTCTATCTGTGTAATTCACAGCAGCGTTGCCTTGGAAGTTCGGCTTGTCCAGAACTTCAGTCTCGAAGCGGACAGATCTGTATTCCAGGGTACCGAGCTTGTAGTCGAAGTATGCGTCAATTGGTCCGGTGTAGACGACCTTGTCAGCAAGACCATTCCATTTCTCACGATCAGCAAAGTAGTCTTGATTTAACTCGACCTGGATGCCATCCAGCATGTTCGCAACCATCTTCGTGTATCCGCCAACTGGGATGCCCTGATACAAAGCATTGAAATAGTTGTTATCAAATGTCAGGCGTACCGGAAGACGCTTGATAATAAACGCAGGGAGTTCTGTACATGGTCTGCCCCACTGCTTTTCCGTATAGCCTTTGATCAGCTTCTCATAGATATCGGTTCCAACCAGAGAGATGGCCTGCTCTTCCAGATTCTTCGGTTCAGTGATGCCGGCTTCTCTCCTCTGCTCTTCGATTTTTGCAGCGGCTTCTTCCGGAGTCACTACACCCCACATCTTGTTGAAGGTGTACATATTGAACGGCAGAGAATAGAGCTCACCGTGGTAATTCGCTACCGGAGAATTTGTGAAACGGTTGAAGGTAGCGAACTGCTGGACATAGTTCCATACCTCTGTATTATTGGTATGGAAAATGTGGGCACCGTACTTGTGGACGTTGATGCCTTCAATCTTCTCTGTGTATACATTCCCGGCAATATTGGGGCGCTTGTCGATGACAAGAACAGACTTGTTATGTTGTGCAGCCTCGTGAGCAAATACCGCCCCATAAAGGCCTGCACCTACTATTAGATAATCGTAATGCATTATTGTCTCCATCTATAATATGTATTTTCTTAATGGCTTTATCAGTGAAGCAACATACGAAAATATAAATGAGCAAATAACAAAGATTACAAACAGAATTATCGTCCCAATCCAAGTCATTCCAAATTTCATTGGTGTGATTTTCAGTACTCTGTATGTCGCCTGTATGAATAATGGATGGATCAGATATACGCAGAAGCAGAGACGATCAATTCTCCACAGCAACGTACTCTGCTTAACATCAATATTCATAAAAATAATAAATATAGACATTGCCATCAAAGCGACTACAGGCGAGTTATATCCAAGCCACAGATTATCTAATATTGGATTCTGATAAGCAATGATGCCTAACACCAATGCGGATACCATGAGAATCAAATACCGATACTTGAACAAAACCGTATCAAATTTTCTGCAATAGTATCCTAATATCAGATAGAACACCGGCCATGTTATCGGCACTGAAAATCCTGTCGCATGGCCTGCTGCCTTGGCCATCGAAGCTATAAAATTGAATACAAACAGGACCAACAGCAATATTTCTATTGTCTCTCGTGGCGCGCTATTGATAAAACCTTTGAATACCGGCAACGTAAGATAAATTCCAATCAGCACATATAAGTACCAGAGATGAGCAAAACTCTTGCCTTCAAATACATCAAGTAACGCCTTGCCTATATTGATTGACTGATGGCTTCCTACCATCATAAATAATGCAAAGATTGTGCCGAACAGAACAAGGGCTAAAAGCACCCTTCTCGCGTACAAAAAGCACTTCTTGTAGGAAATATCCTTTTCCGGATTCAGCAGCAACGCACCCGTAATCATTAAGAATACAGGAACTGCCCAGTACATCAGATAATAGTTCACCGCAAAGAAATGGACGTCTCCGCTGCTGAACTGGAAAATATCATCATTACCCCAGACCGTCCCGTTAGTATGTAGCCAAACAACTGCCAGAGTCGCTACTATACGAAGTATAGATATACCTGCCTGCCTGCCTGCCTGCCTGCCTGCCTGCCTGCCTGCCTGCCTGCCTGCCTGCCTATAAATTGTGTATTCTTTCGCATATGTTTGTCAACCTTAAATTTTTCGATAAAGACTCGCATCTACTATGAGATACTCATACATAGTTAAGCCTCTTTCTCAGTAATACTTAATGCCATTTACTTTCTTCCATGAAACCATGTAATGGTTATATTGGGAATTTTTTGACCTGCATCATTAATATTCTCTGAAACAATTTCACCAGCTAATAAAAATGCCAAATTATAAGGCAGATCATTAAATATGGCTTCCGTTATACCCATGATAGCAAGCATCGTAAGGTAAACCCCTAAATCATGTCTTTTATATTTTCTAGCATATTTTGCAATAATCCAAAACAATGATGAAACTACAAGCAATCCAAATATTCCATATGTAATAAGAGTAAAAATATAAGAATTATCTACTCCATTCCACGCCTTACCGGTTAGATACTGTTCAACCCTTCCTACAAGTTCAGTTTCACTTCCCCAAAAGTGAATGCCATAATTTTTATAATACCAGACTTGATGATTAATTCTACCGCTCAATAGTGTATTAAGATAGAAATATAATGAACTTCCTATCCTATGGCTAAGATAAATTGTGCTTCCAATTGAGAAAATCGCAGAAATTACATATGGTATAAATGAAAAGTTGGAGAAAAAACTACCATGCCAATAAAAATAATTTCTTCCAAGAATAAATATTAAACAAACAAGCGTATCAAAAGTTACAAGTAATAATCCTAATCTAGTATCTGTATAATAATAAACTACGAGACCACCAAGCTCTAAAAATATAATGTCACGAATTCGCAATATTTCAAATTTTTCATATGTAATGCACAATACTATAACCGTATAAAATGCCGAAAATGCACTAGCCGTTACAAATCCAAAACTGTGTCGTACACGAGTACCTCCTAGTCTAGAAGAAACAAAGTCATTTATAACACCAACTTGGGATAAGAAAACCGCCAATACTAATTCAACTATTAGTGATATCGCAATATATTTAACAAGTTTTTTTGAATTTAATCCAGAAGGGTACGAAATCACAAGCATTAGCCCTGTAACGAGAGCTTTTTGATAGCCAAAAATAAGCAATATTACTAAAGCCAGGACTAACAGTGCCTTTATCCCGGTCATTCTCCCCTCCAAAAATAATATTGCTAATAAACAAAGTACAATGAGATATCTTATTGCTGTTGCAACCCCACCAAACCAATCTGCCGAAATCCAAGATCCATATAAACCCTGAAAAACTCTAAAAAAAACGGTTCCAAGAACAATCACAATATATAGCGATTGAATACTAATAACAAAATGCTTAGTGGGTGTTATTCTATATCTGTAACTCACAGCTTTACCATCCATAATGCATCTACGGCTTATATCATATCCCAAGTAAGTATTGTATCTTCCTCAAGATTCTTTTTTACTGCTCTGCCAATTACAATATCTGTATACTTCGGAGAAATGCCCGTGCCTGGTCTCTTCGGCATAAGATCTTCTTTACGAATAACTTCACCAGCCTTCATTGCCCTGGTAAGCACAAGTGATCTTCTGGCTTCTTTCCTCGGAATAAGTTCACAATTCAATACCGTCTTCTCTGCGGAGCCAAGGATGGAATCAATCCATCTGAAGTTCGCAATAGCTTTCTTGAAGTCCTCTGGCTCTCCTGCATGGAAGTGATCATTTCCCTTGAGCGTCTTGTCCAATGTAAAATGCTTCTCTAAGACTTCTGCTCCAAGCATATAAGCAGTGCTCAACGTCTGCATTGTCGGATCAGGAGCCACATGATCACTGTATCCGATTTTGAGATCCGGGAAATCCTGCTTCAATGTCTGAATTACTCGAAGGTTTGCATCCTGAGGCTTTGTCGGATATGACAGTACGCAGTGCAGCAATGTGAGATCCTTGCATCCGGCTCCCCTTATAACACGTACCGCTTCATCGACCTCTGAAAGATAGCAGGCCCCGACTGAAAGCATCACCGGCTTTCCCTTCTCTGCGATATGTTTTACAAACGGCAGATTTGAACAGTCTGCTGAGGCAATCTTGTAAAAATCCACCATAGGCTCAAGATAATCAGCCGATGCGTAGTCGAATGGTGTAGAAGTAAAATCCATTCCCTTTGAATGCGTGTAATCGCAAAGTTCCTGATAGTCTTCTTTATTAAAATGATCCAGCCCCTTGAAAAGTTCATACTGGCTGGTAATCGGGTTTTCTTTCAGATCCCAGTACGAAGGTGAGTCCTTTGCTGCAATCGTTTCGGCCTTATATGACTGGAACTTTGCGCAATCAATTCCTGCTTCGGCTGCCTTGTCGATATAAAGCTTTGCTGCCTCGAGAGGTGTAATTCCCATGACCTTTGCTGTGTCATAGAAATTGACTCCCATCTCCGCAATGACATATGGTTTGTTGTTTCTCATACTCTTTCTCCTCCACTCACAAACTATTGATCAAATCCATAACCCGCTTTCTTCCTCCCTTAAGGTCATGGCTTAAAAGCATGTCCTGATATTTCTGTCTCTCCTTTTGAGACATATTCAGGTAAATCTTTAGATTACCTTCTATCATTTCATCACTTGGATTCAGGCCTATGTAATCGAATCCATTCTCACGGCTGACAAATCCATGCTTCTCTTCTCTTTTATTCTGTGCCATTGCTATTGACGGGATGCCTAGGATTGCAAGCTCATATCCGGTCCTACCCCTTGAAGTTATTGCAATGTCACACTTCGACATGATATCTGGCATGTCACTAATGTCGTGGAGAACATCTATATTGTCATATGAATTGTATTTGAGCAGCTCTTCAACATTCTGCTTTGCTCTGCCAAGCACAACTGTGAAATGGTAATTCTGGTAGTCAGGTTTCGTTACGATCTTCAGTAACCTGTCAGTGTAATTCTGTGGATCAGCTCCTCCGAAGGAAATTAGGACATCGTGTACCTTTTCCTTGATTGTTATTGGCTTATAGAAAAGGAATGTCTTTCCTGCAATGTAGTACTTCTCTCCGTCTCTTTCATTTGGCAGAGGTGATTTACTGAAAAGGGCATTAAATACTAAATCCGCCTTTATGGCTCCTTCCCCATCATCCTCGAAATTGATGATTTTTGCATTTGGAAGAACAGACCTAAGGCCAATCATGTAGTCAATAGAAGTAGTCAGAATATCATTGATGAAAATATCATATTGCTTTTTGAATATTCCGGTGCGGCGGAGCCGCCCTTCCGGTGGCGGGTGAGCCAGGTGTCCGGAAGGAACTGAGCCACCTCCGTCGCGATTACTTGTGTAGACCA
>ONDV01000022.1 GCA_900316665.1 uncultured Lachnospiraceae bacterium | reverse complement strand
ATAAAAAATTGAAATTGATGTCAGAATTAACAGAGCATACCTTGGCAAATGAAATAGAAGCTCCACATGAGATTTTAAGAAAATAGGCAAGTCAAATTCAAATTTGATTGGTTTACGTTATCAATCATAATGGTAATTTTCTAAATATTCTAAAATATTAGTGCCCGACACCAGCATCACCATGCTGCATATCGCCTTGCCTTGGGTTAATAATTTTGAAAATAGTCGATATTGTAGTTAGGAATAAATTTGCAAATAAGAATTGATATACCTGTTAAAGGGGATCGAGTGTAAAAGTTCAATAAGTCAGGGAGCCAAGAATGGAAAAGAAAAACCCAAATCGTGAACAAATCGACAAACATGCCGCCAGCTTTATTTACTGGCTGATAACGATCCTCATTATGCTCGGCATTTTGGTCGTGTGCTTTGGGCTCGTCGCGCTCTATAATTGGTTAAAAAATATGGACACTGTGCATAGTTTTCATATAGAATTTAACTTCTGCAAAGTGGCCGCCCTTGTCAGTCTGATATTATCCATCTGCTGCTTCATCGGACATAAACGCAGTGCCGCCGGCATTCTGGCAGTCGTTTTCGCGATCTTCCTGTTCTTTTCCGTCAGGTTCGCTTGGGATACGCATAATGTGTACAATCCCAGTACACTGACACTGCACAACATCACGATAGAAAAGAAATGGGACTATTGGTCGCACACTACCCACGATTATTACTTGCTGTCTGGCTATGACGAGGGAGGCAAAAAGCATAGCCTGACAGTCAGCGAGTATGACTATTACGATTACCGTGGTCTAGCTGCTGATACCGCTGTGATTACCTACCTGCCGCACTCTAAAAAAATCATGAACATCGACTTTTCCATGACATCTCCTGCAAGCAGTGATTTCCATACGCCCTACGTAACTCTTAACGCTATCAACGGAGGCAGTTCCAAAAAGAAAACGTTATCATTCGGACCTTTTTCGGGATCTGAACAATCAATCAAGAGCGTTCAGTTGTCTTGTGATGTACGGTCAAATAATGATCCATATACCATTTTTGTGCAAAGTCCATCGGGGACGGTTGAATCTGTATCCGGGCCAACAAGTAGCAGTACAATATCGGTCGATGGATTTGCTGGAGAAGATCCAAAAGGATCTTGGACAGTATGGATCGAAAATTCAGGAATATCCAATAGAGGCATTACATACTACAGTGGATCATCAGTTAGAATAGAGTTAAAAGGATCTTATCAGTGGAGCTTCAACAAGTAGTATAGAGTTAAAAGGATCATATACATACTGATAGGAATTAATTATCACCGGAACACTACCCATCGTAGTGCTCCGTTTTTTTTTCGCCACTCAAATCGCATTTTCTTTTTCAGAAAAGATTTCCTTATAAAGTTTATCATCGAATGTCCATTCCATACATATAAGTAAGCTGACTCTCGCTCTGAAGCAGAAGGGTCACGCTTATTTTTTTCCTCCTTTAATCCACTGAATACTTCGAAGGATCATCATAATCATCCGAATAGCTGTCCAGATATTCCTGATAACAACCATCGATCGCATCTTTTATCTCATAATAGAGATTCACATTTTCCGGATTCTCCTTGTAGTCCAGAATTTTATCACGTACTACCTCAACCAGCGCCTCGTAGCACTCACTATTGTCCCAATCGGGGTCGTTCAGATAGTCTTTCCATGCATCCATTATGATTTCTTCTGTCTTCTCGCCGATAAATCCATCTAAAAGTATCAGATTCTCCATTCCAATCAGTTGTTCAATTTTCAATGTCGTTTGGGACTGCATGCTCGTATACATACGCCTGCCCGCCTTTCTATGCTGATGTAAATTTATGATTACGCGTGGTTTCGTTGCTTCGCAACTCCCACCACGCTGCCACATTAGATATTATCGTCAAAAGAAATTTCTTTCTTTTAGATAAACTTTACACCCGGGAAATTGGCTTAAAAACAACTGTTATTGAAAAATCAGAGCCTAATTGAATCACATAATTTTCAATTTCACATTTTTCAGATTGGTGTCAGGAACAACCCACGAGAATAAAAAAGCTCCGAAAGACGATAGAGATCATCGCCATCGGAGCAACTTCCGGAATTCCTGCCATTGCAGGGCATGAATTTCTGAAAAAATTTATAAAACTATTAATGCAGGCGGGAAAGCAGAAGCCCTTCCTTTACAGGATCTTTAAGTCCGGTCTCTTTTGCAGCATCCCGGTTTGCACGCTTATCCAGCCATGCAAAGAATCCGGCCAGGATAGTTCCGGAGATCGAATGCCATACACAGGATACGGCAGCGATGATGGCAGCATTGGGAAGGGCAGCGAACTGCGCTGTCGTATTGGCAAGGTTTGTTGCCATACCGGCATTCTGCATGCCGACCTCTATGGAGATGGTTCTTCTCTTTGCTTTGTTCATACGCGTCAGTATTCCGATCAGATATCCCAGGAGATATCCCAGTCCATTGTGAAGGAATACAGCCACAAAGATTATGACACCGGATGTAAAGAAGCTTGCGCCCTGAGAATTGACAACACCGCCAACGACCAGAGCAAGTCCAAGGACGGCAACTGCAGGCATCAGCTGCTGAACATTTCTGAACTTCTCATTCTTTCCTAAGACCGCATTCAATACGAAACCGACCGCAACCGGAAGGATCACCGTCTCTATGATCGACACAAACATAGGGAAAGCCTTGATATGAACTGTAGCTCCGCTTGCCAGAAGGGATATGAGAAGCGGTGTCATGACTGGGGAGAGTATGGTCGATGCAGTTGTCATACCAACAGAGAAAGCCACATCACCGTTACACAGGTAAGACATGACATTCGAAGAAACGCCTCCGGGACAGCAGCCTACAAGTATCAGTCCCAAAGCCAGATCCTGCGGCAGATGAAGCACATGCACGAGTGTGAATGCCAGGAAGGGCATGATGCCATATTGTGCTGCCGCTCCGATAAAGATATCCAGTGGACGCTGAGCCAGGATCCTGAAGTCCTCGGTCGTCATCGACATACCCATGCTCATCATGATGATCCCGATGATAAATGTCTGTGATGTGAAGCGGTTTGTTGCAAAATCCGTAAACCAGGCCTTGTTGACCCAGCCCATCCAGGCAGGCCAGACAAATGTCACAAGGGCAAATGCGATGACGACAAGCGCTGTATGATCCGACATCAGCTTTGCCATTCTTTTCAATGTTTTCATTTCTAATACCTCCGTGAAACAAAAAATCCCTGCCCGGCCTTAACGGCTGAGAGGGACGAAAAAATTCCGCGTTACCACCCTGATTCCGCCTCCTGCATGACGACCATGCAGAAAACGACACTCTTACGTACCAGCATACGTTTCCATATAACGGTGGATTCCGGCGCCGCCTAGTGGAAACCAATTGATTCCCAGTCCATCGATTCAGGATCAGACATGGATCAGACCTGTTCATTCAAGATAATCAAAATCTGATCTGTCCATTCAGGATCTTCAGGATCGAAATCTGTCGCTTCGTTCAGCTTTGCTTCTCAGAGAGGATATTCAATTCATCGCGCCCGCCTGCTCACACCAACCGCAGGTTCTCTGAATGGCTCTCACTCGTGAACTGAACTTGTTCTCATCAACGAATTTGAAGGCTGTGCAGTTTTCATAGTCGGCTACTCTTCCCGACTGACGGTGCCTATTATAGCATTGATTGAATTCCTGTCAAGTCTTTATTGAAAATAATTCATCAATATTTATCAGACATCGCCCGGCATCATTCTCCCGTTCTCAGTCAGGGTCTGTTATCGAAAATTCAGAGCCATTTCTGGTCTTCACCACCCTTATCTGATTTGGCACGCAGTTCGTCAGCTCCTCGCGATGGCTGATGATTCCTATCAGTTTTCCATGTTCCGAGAGACTTGAAAGCGTCTCCAGAGCCTTGTTGATGGAATCCGTATCAAGTGTTCCGAATCCCTCATCAATAAAGAGCGCATCCATCTGAATGCCCCCGAGGTTTGATGACACCGTATCTGAGAGGCCGAGTGCGAGACAGAGCGAAGCCTTGAAACTCTCTCCTCCCGACATGTCACAGACAGGTCTTGTGTGTTCGGTGTAATGATCCGTCACTTCCAGATCCAGAAAAGTCTTTTTCCGCTTGTCGCCAATCGAATTCACTCTGCGGAGCTCAAACTGACCGTTTGTCATAGGCAGAAGCCTCCTGTTCGCGGCAGCGATTATTGCATCAAATCCATTAGCCTGTACATACTGTTCCAGGGAGATCCTTGCATTTCCTCCCTGACCTGATACCAGATGATACAGGTTCTCCGCAATGATATGGTCTTTATTGGCCTTCTTGATATCATCCTTCAGATTCAGGATCTGTTCACTCTTCGCCTTATTTGTATCAAGCATATTAATGATTCCGGAATGCGCCTTCCGAATTTCATTCAGTTCAGTCTCTTTTTCACTGCACGCAGCTTTAATTGATTCAATATCAATTTGCTCTAATCCGGCAGATTCCTTTCTTGCATTTTCAAGCAGAGCCTTTACTTCAGTCTCTTTTCTTTCAAATTCCCTTATATTATCCTCTTCTCTACTAATCACTTCATTCGGCACATAATATTTTTTCATATCCTCGATTGAATCAAATCCGTATTCTTTCAGGCTGTCGTAGAATTCCATTTTCTTTTCTTCCATTGATTCAGTCAGATCCTTAAGCCCTGACTTCTTCTCACTTATGGATGCCGCCAGTTCTGTCAGTTTAAGTTCTGCGTCCTTTTTCTTTTCCGTAATAGAATCGATCTCTTTTTGGATAATATTTACAGTATCTTTCAATTCCTTAAGCTTCTTAACTGCCTCCGACCAGTTTTTATAATTCAGCTGACTCAGAGCATCAAGCTTTGCCTTGCAATCAATTTGCAGTTTCTCATTATCTGCTTTGGTCTTTGTGATCTTCTCCTTATCCTCTTGCAGTTTCGGCATCTCCACATCATTAATTTTATTTTTTCTTTCCTCGGATTTATTCAAAGCCTCACAATTCTTTTTTGTTTTTTTCTCATCTTCTTCAGCTTTTATGATATTAATTCTTATAACCTCCAAATAAGCTGATACTTTAGAAAGCAAATCCTGAAGGCTGTCATCTTCATCGAAATTGATAAAATTATCGACATCTTTTTCATTCACTATATCTTTATCAGCGTCACTAAGGATACCTTTAAGCTCTTTTTTAAGATCTGATTCAAATTTTTCTTTTTCGTTCTTGGAAACAGTGCAATCTGTAAGAGCATCGTTATTCGCTTTGCCTTTCTTTTCCTTTTCTGCCATCAGCTCTTTAAGCTTTTCATTAGTAACCGAAGAGTCAGTCCGGCTTGCCGGATGCGGATGATGACAAGAACCGCAGACAGGACAAGGTTCTCCCTCCTTCAGCTTATCAGCCAGTATCCCTGCGGCTGACATTTCATAAATTTCCTCTGCCTCCTGATAATTTTTAAGTGCTTCGTCGTATTCATTTCTTGCTTTTTTAAATACAACTGACTTCGCGGCATACTCCTCATCCAGACGGATTCTTTCTTTATCTTTAGAAACCGCAGCATTGACTATAGAAAGGTTATTATTAAGTCTTTCCTTCCTGTTCCTTATTTTCTCAAGTTCAATGGGTGAGTCCTTATTTGTTTCAATTATTTTCTTTATTTTTTCAATTTCTTCCTTCAGAGCTTTTTCTCTCGAAGAAATTCCCCCTTCCTTCTCTGATATGTCATCATGCTCCGAAGCCAGACCCTTCAGCTTTTCCTCCAGTTCATCCCTCTTTTGATACTTTTCCTCATCCGACTCGATCTTCTCGATATCCTTTTTTATTTCAGAGACTTTATCTCCAAGTCCCTCAAGTCTCTCAGCCTCTTTTTCGGCAGCCTCAAGATTTTTTTCTGCATTTTCCCTCTCCTTCTCTTTGTCGATCAGCTCATCTTCGGTTTTCTTCACCTCATCTGCTTTCTCCCGATAAGGCTTATAATATTGAGTAGAGATATTTACAGCGTTTTTTTCTTTCTTTAAAAGTTTCTTTTTCTCATCTAATTCATCTTTCTCGGACTCTATTTTTTTGTTTTTATCTTCAAGGTCGGAAAGTTCCTTCAGCTTCTTATTATTATTTTCTGCATTTATCAAGTCTTTATTTATTTCTCTGAGTTCCTTCTCAGTCTTATCCAAAAGTTTCTTTTTGCTGCCGCAACGATTCTCCAGATCATCATCTACTTTTTCAATAACTTCCATTATTTCGTCAAGATGCCAGTCCGATTTATCATCCTCCATCATTTCCTTCAGCTCATCAAGTCTCTCGGAAAAAGGACATTCCCCGTCAGCTTTTATATCATTCAGATGCACACGGACAGTATTCATGGTCTCATCATATTGTTTTTTAGAAGCCTCATTTCTTTCCTTCAGCTTCTGCCCTAAATTTATATATTTTCCGGTCATAAAGATATTTCTCAAGATAGATGTCCTGTCATCAGTAGAAGCATTGATGAGACTCCTGAACTCTCCCTGGGCAATCATTGCTATCTGCTTAAACTGTTCCTTATTGATGTTCAAAAACTCTTCAATTTTCGGATTGACATTTTTCGGCTGCTCTATCGGCAGCTCATCTCCTTTATAGAAGACGACCTTTTCATCTTCCCTTATCATCTTATCATCCGGGCCTCTGCGTTTTTTTCTCATATAACTCGGCCATCTTTTCACATGACATGGTATGCCCTGATGCTCAAAATAAAAATCGACATAGCTCTCCACTGACTCATCCGCGTATTCACTTCTGAGATTGGATGTATCCCGATAGGAGCCGCTGGTCACGCCAAAGAGAGCGAAAGAGATAGCGTCAAAGATCATTGTTTTTCCGGCGCCCGTATCTCCCGATATCAGGAAAAGTCCGCCCCTCTCGAATTTTTCAAAATCTATTTCCGGCATCTCGCCGGCATAAGGTCCGAATGCGCATATCTTCAATTTAATCGGCTTCATTTATTATCCCTGCCTCTCTGGCTGCATCTCTCATGACAGACATTTCTTCTTCGCTGATTTCTTTTCCATACATCTTCTTAAAGAAATCACTGATAAGCTCATCAAAAGGAACCGCGTTTGACACATTTGCTATATCCACGGTTTCCAATGAACGCGTATGCGAATTATCATAATCCAGCTTCACGGTATTGGGATAGACCTGCCTTAATATACTGATCGCATTCTCGATATAATCCTCATCTGTAAGAGTCGCATAAATAAAATCAGATTCGTCATGCACATCATCAGGATTTACGATCTCACAAAGTTTTCCCCTTATGTGCCTTAAGTCCCTCTCAGGAGACAGATTCAAAAAGCTTATGTCAGACACGCCGTTTCTGTCGATTGTAATAACCGGCGCAGATTTAATGCTGTTTACTTCAGACAGAGAATATTTAAGGATAGATCCCGAATATCTTACTTCTTCTCTCCCCACTTTCTGCGGCGAATGTATATGCCCCAGAGCCACATAATTAAATTTATCAAAGCATTTCCAGTCAATTTTTTCTACCGTACCGACATTTAGAGTGCCTATCCCCTCAGAGCCGCTGAGCACGGGATCATCGCCTCCGGTCACGAACTGATGAGCCAGAAGGATATTTATCCTGTCCGGATCCGGCGATGCGTCTGCTATCACAGTCCTCACCGCATCCTCATATGTCTCTATACCCGCATCAGGAAAGAAGCGTCGCACTACGGATGCCTTGATAAAAGGCATGAGATAGACATCAGCTTCGACTCCGTCCTTTGATATGGTGCGCTTCTCCAGATGGCCGTCGAAAACGGAAGAAATAAAAATATTTCTGTCCGTAAAGAACTTCCTACCGAAATTCAGCCTGTCATCTGAATCATGATTGCCGCTGATTATAAAGACACTTGTCCCCATCTCCGACAGCCTGTTCAGAAAATAATCAAGAAGTCTCACTGCTTCCTCGCTCGGCACGGCTCTGTCATATACATCGCCTGCGATCAGAAGGCCGTCCACATTTTCCCTCTCTATATCCCTGAGGATCTCATCAAGGATAAATTTCTGATCATTAATAAGATCAAAATCCCCCAGCGACTTGCCAAGATGCAGGTCGCCAATATGCATTAACTTCATCAATGCCCCCTTTTCGTATCTGCTTTTTTCTTACATCAGATTCTCCGAAAATTTTTTCAATCTTCCCGATCCATCTTCTCACGCGCCAGGCTGACGTATGTCTCGGCGTTTTCAAGATTCGCGGCGACCGCCGCATCGCTCATCTCCTTTACGACCTTGGCGGGATTTCCGAAGGCAATGCTGCGCTTCGGTATCACAGTGTTCTGCGTCACGAGCGCTCCGGCGCCGATGATGGAATCATCGCCAACCACCGCGTCATTCATGACGATGGCTCCCATGCCGATAAGTACATTATTGCCAATCGTACATCCATGAACTATGGCGCCATGTCCGATCGTACAGTTATCCCCGATGGAAAGCGGATGCCCCTTGTCCACATGAAGTACGGCGCAGTCCTGTATGTTCGTCCTCTCGCCGATTTTAATGCTGTCCTCATCACCGCGAATGACTGCGTTATAAAAAACTCCGCAGTCTCTGCCTATAGTTACATCTCCCTCGATCCTTGCTCCATCAGCAATATAAACATTCTCCATAAAAAAACCTTTCTAGTGCGCTTTCAATGCGCTTGCCAGTACATTCAATCTGTTCTATTCTGTTTATGGATAAATAGAGACAGATTTACTCTGATATGGTTACAGTGTCCGTTGGCATGACAAGACGCTAATTTATGATCATGCGTGGCGGCAGACTTTTGATACTTTAATCATTATATGAAAAAAATGAGCGATTACAAACACATAATTCATAACATTTCTCCGGTCTATGACGAGCACTCTGAAATTCTGATACTAGGCTCTTTTCCGTCGGTGAAATCCCGCGCCGCAGGATTTTTCTACGGTAATCCTCAGAACAGATTCTGGAAAATGCTCTCTCTTATCTTTAAAGACAGCGTGCCCGATTCGATTCCGGAGAGAAAAGAATTTCTACTTAGACACAAGATAGCTGTCTGGGATGTAGTGCATTCATGCGATATAGAAGGGTCAAAAGATTCAAGTATCAAAAACGCGAAGCCAAGCGATATAAATAAGATCCTGAATTCTTCTGACATCAGGCTCATCATCACAAACGGAAAAACATCCGACAGACTCTACCGCGCGCTGCTGGAACCTGCCACCGGAAGGAAAGCCATCTGCCTTCCGTCTACAAGCCCCGCAAACGCCGCCTGGTCACTCGATAAACTTACTGAAAAATGGAGGAAAGTCATCATGTCTTATGAAGATATGACCACTGATCCTGGCAAATCGATAAAACCGGATGAAAAGATTTCCTCAAATGAAGAAAATATACTTTCTCTTATCGACCAAAGCATGAAAATGATAACAGACACTCCGACACGCCGTATATATGAAGCTGTAAAGAAAATTCCCCGCGGTCACGTCGCCACCTATTCCCGCGTAGCCGCACTCGCCGGCAATCCGAAGATGTCCCGTGCCGTCGGAAATGCCCTCCACAAGAACCCTGATCCTCTGAACATTCCATGCTACAGGGTCGTAAATTCAAAGGGTGAACTTTCGGAGAACTTCGCCTTCGGAGGACGGGATGCGCAGAAAAAGCTCCTGGAAGCTGATGGAGTAGCCGTGTCTGATTATAAAGTGGATCTTACAAAGTACGGCTTTTGATCATTCGAAAATTGAGCGAAAATCAGCCGGATTTTTCACATATTTATCAAATTTACCCGGTGAGAAATCTGATAAACTTAAAAATGGTACTCATATTGATTACGGAGAGGAGAAACTTTTGGCAGGTAATACAGAAAAATCACTTAGAAATCAGATCATCTATTCGGTATTCGTAAGAAACTACAGCAAGGAGGGCACATTTGAGGCAGTCCGGGCGGACTTGGACCGCATCCGCTCCCTTGGAACCGATATTATCTGGCTCATGCCAATAAATCCCGTCGGCAGAATAAACCGCAAGGGAACGCTCGGCTCGCCTTATTCCATTTCTGATTACAGAAAGGTAAACCCCGAATTCGGGACGGAGGACGACCTTAAAAAGCTGGTAAAAAGCATTCATTCCAAGGGTATGAAAATAATAATAGACATTGTCTACAATCACACTTCCCGCGACAGTGTCCTCTCCCGTCAGCATCCCGAATGGTTTTTCCACAAGGAGGACGGAAATTTCGGCAACAAGACCGGCGACTGGTGGGACGTGATCGACCTGGACTACTCCAATAAGGATCTCTGGAAATACCAGATAGATACTCTGAAGATGTGGGCAGGTGAATTTGACATTGACGGTTTCCGCTGTGACGTGGCGCCTCTCGTACCTGTTGAATTCTGGGAAGAAGCGCGTGCTGCTGTGGAGTCAGTGCATCCGGGAGCCATCTGGCTGGCTGAGTCCGTGGAGCCATCTTTTGTCACATACAACAGGTCAAAAGGAGTAACGTGCGCATCCGACTCGGAGCTCTATAAAGCCTTTGACATCTGCTATGACTATGACAGTTACTGGCTTCTGGACGGATATCTGAGCGGAAGAAACAGCCTGAAGAAATACCTCGAACGCCTGAATCTGCAGGAGGCCATCTATCCTGACAATTATGTCAAACTGCGTTTTCTGGAAAATCACGACAGACTCAGAGCGGCATTTATAATCAAAGACATGCCGTCACTTGTCAACTGGACTGCCTTTTTATATTTCCAGAAAGGCACGACACTGATCTATAACGGACAGGAAGCCATGGAAAGTCATACCCCTGGTCTATTTGACGACGACACCATCAGCTGGAATCGCATAGACGAATCGCACCCTCTTCAGGATCTGATGAGACGGATGGCACTTCTTAAAAAAAATCCGATCCTTTCTGACAGCAGCTTCCGGGCAGAGTCGCCGTTTGACGGTCTTATCATTGCCACTCACCGCGAGAATGCAGGCAAAATAAACGGCAAGCCCGGAAAACGCCTTGTTGGTTTCTTCTCTACAGACGGCAGACCTCATCTCGTTCATGTGAACAGGTCAGGTGAAAATGATATTCCGGACGGCATATACACAAATCTTGTGGACGGATCACATGTGGAATGCAGCTTCGGAGAAGTGTCACTTACCGGCGAGCCTGTGATAATTGAGATCTGAAATTAACGATTTTGCGGTATTTCAGCATCTTCAAATTGACGATTTTGCGGTATTTTGGCATTTTGAAATTGACGATTTTGCGGTATATTGGCATTTTGAAATTGACGATTTTGCGGTATATTAACATTTTTAAATTAACGATTTTGAGTTTCTATGCTATAATGAGCTGAAGATTTGCATAAGCACAAAAAATATAATTGACGATTTTTTTAGAAGGCTGCATTCTTATGTTTCAGCGAAAAATATATGACCGTCTGCTCAAATGGAAAAAGACGTCAAATGGAAAAACAGCATTGTTGATAGAAGGACCCAGACGTGTAGGTAAGTCCACTATAGTGGCTGAATTTGCCGAAAATGAGTACGAGAGTTTTATTATTGTAGATTTTTATACGGCCTCTCCTGAAATTAAAGCTCTTTTTGATGATCTGTCTGATCTTAACTATATCTTTCTCCAGCTGCAGCTGACATATCAGGTCAGTCTGCATGAAAGGAAATCCTGTATAGTCTTCGATGAAGTGCAGCTGTGTCCTAAGGCACGTCAGGCGATCAAAGCTCTGGTAAAGGATGGCCGCTATGATTATATTGAGACAGGTTCCCTGATATCGATTAGAAAGAATGTAAAAGATATCCTAATTCCAAGCGAAGAGAAAAAGATTCATATGTATCCTATGGATTACGAAGAATTCCGCTGGGCTCTGGGCGATTATGTCTCAGTACCCATGCAAAAGCAATTATATGAATCTGGTAAGCCGCTGGGGCAGGCAGCCTTCAGAAAATGTTTCAGAGATTTCAGACTTTATATGCTGGTCGGCGGAATGCCCCAGGCTGTAGAAACCTATATAGCAACAAATGATCTTAGCCAGGTGGATGATGTAAAAAGAGACATTCTGACACTCTATGAAGATGATTTCAGAAAAATAGATCCTACAGGGAAGATATCTGCCATTTTTGATGCCATTCCTGCCCAGCTTATGGGAAATGCCTCCAGATATCAGGTGTCCGGCGTCCTTACTGACAGCAGAGCCGGTGATATATTGGAACAGCTATCAGAACTTTCTGATTCCGGAACAGTTCTGGTATCTTATCATGCAAATGATCCTGCTCCGGGTCTGGCTCAAAATAAGGATTTGTCCAGGTTCAAGCTCTTTACTGCTGATACTGGACTTTTTGTTACGCTTGCCTTCAAGGATAAATCTTTCACTGAGAATGATATATACACCAGACTTTTAAATGACAAACTGCCGGCTAATCTTGGCTATATATATGAGAATGTAGTCGCCCAGACATTAGCAGCAAATGGGCATGAATTGTATTATCACACCTTCCCAAACCGGAAAACCAGACATAATTTTGAGGTTGACTTTCTGATTGCTGAAAAAAATAAGATATCCCCAATAGAAGTCAAGAGCTCCGGCTATAAAAGTCATCCCTCAATAGACGCTTTTTCAGAGAAATTTTCGTCCGAAATAATGCGTGAGATTCTCCTTTATACGAAAGATTATAAAAAGGATGGAGTACTTGAATGTATGCCTGTCATGTGGGCGCAGTTTTTGTAAGTTGTTTTTTCAAAATGCGATGATTAATTATCGGTAGCGATAAATGGAAAAAGTTGATATATTCATGATGCTGTCGTGATCAAAAACACCCGGTATCACTATCATTATTAGAAAGAAACCTGCTATGACTACAGAAGATTACATAAATAAGGCAATGGCACTCAGAAACTCCGCGTCTTGTCCCAACTGTGCCGAGACGATCCTTCTGACATATGCTGATGACCTGAATTTGACAGAAGAAACTGCTGCTTCGCTCGCTTCAAATTTCGGAGGCGGGATGAGATCCGGCAGAACATGCGGAGCCATTACTGGCGCCCTTATGGTTCTCGGCGGACTTGGAATTAAAGATCCTGCCTCGATAAATACTCTCTGGAATAAATTCAATGAAAACCATAATGGCATGACTGACTGTGCGCCTCTTCTCAAGGCAAATGCCCTGGCCGGCAACGACAGGACAAGTCACTGCAACGGCATGATCCAGGAAGCCATAAGATATATTGAAGAACTGAGAGCCTGACAGAAAAAAGAACCGGTTTAACCGGTTCTTTTATAAGACCAGCGGCTTTATAAGATGTCAATGTTTTCTCCGGCCAGTGCCTTGTTCATGCTTCTGACCGCACAGAACTTACCGCACATGGAGCATGTATCACTGTGATCATCCTCAGGAGCCCGACTGTCTCTTATTGACCGGGCCGTCTCGGGATCAAGCGCCTCATTAAACTGAGCATCCCAGTCGAGTTTCCTCCTGGCCTCGGCCATTCTGTCATCCTGCTCTCTGGCTCCCGGTATTCCCTTTGCGATATCAGCCGCATGAGCCGCGATTTTACTCGCAATGATCCCTGTCCTCACATCATCCACATTCGGCAGAGCCAGATGCTCTGCGGGTGTGACATAGCAAAGGAAAGCGGCTCCTGACATGGCAGCCATGGCTCCGCCGATTGCAGCTGTGATATGGTCATATCCCGGAGCAATATCAGTAACCAGCGGTCCCAGTACATAGAAAGGCGCTCCCTTGCAGATGGTCTCCTGAATTTTCATATTCGCCGCGATCTGATCCATCGGCACATGGCCCGGTCCCTCGACCATGACCTGGACATCCTTTTCCCAGGCGCGCTGAGTCAGTTCGCCAAGGCGGAGAAGCTCACCGATCTGGCAGCTGTCAGTAGCATCAGAAAGACATCCGGGACGGCAGGCGTCGCCGAGACTTATTGTGACATCATGCTCCCGACAGATATCGAGGATCTCGTCATAATATTCATAGAAAGGATTCTCGTTTCCTGTCATGCTCATCCATGCGAATACAAGGCTTCCACCCCGGCTCACTATATTCATCTTTCGTTTGCCGGCTTTTATTTCTTCTATGGTCTTTTTTGTAATGCCGCAATGAAGAGTTACAAAATCAACCCCATCCTCGGCATGGAGTCTCACTACGTCAATAAAATCCTTTGCCGTCAGCTCTCCGAGGTCTCTCTGATAATGTATTACCGAATCGTAAACAGGAACCGTTCCTATCATGGCAGGGCATTCAGCAGTCAGCTTTCTTCTGAAGGGCTGAGTATTCCCGTGACTCGACAGATCCATGATTGCTTCGGCGCCAAGATTTACGGCGCTCATCACCTTCTCCATCTCTACGTCATAATCCTTGACATCCCGGCTCACACCCAGATTTACATTGATCTTGGTCTTCAGCATCCTGCCTATTCCATTCGGATCCAGACTTTTATGTGCAGCATTTGCAGGGATAGCGACTTGTCCGAGAGCTACCCAATTTCTTATTTCCTCCTCAGTCCTTCTCTCCTTTGCGGCGACCTTTTTCATCTCAGGGGTCACAATTCCAATCCTTGCGGCTTCCATCTGAGTCTTGTACTCTCTCATATAAATCTCCTTTAAAAAAGCGGCACCCGAAGGATGCCGCCAAAAAAACAAAAAGCTTATGATTCCTACGTTGGCATTATCCAAATCAGGTTTCCGGGTCGTATCAAATCGATACCTCTCAGCCTTTCGGCTCCCCGTGTTTATTATCATGCACTAATGGCAAAAAATCTTTTTATAAGATTATCATAAGATGATTATAGTGTCAAAAGTCTGCCGCCAAAGTGATGTTCAAAGCACGCCGGAAATAAATATCTCTATGCCAATTCCGATAAGTATCAGTCCGCCGGGAATAGAAGCCTTCTCTCCTATCCTCTCTCCGAATTTCCGTCCGAAGAGAAGTCCGGTCATACAGATAAAAAATGTAACTACTGCGATAATCAAAGAAGCCATGACAGCAGAGCATGTGCTAAATGTTGCCAATGTAAACCCAACCGAAAGAGCGTCGATGGATGTGGCAATTCCCTGCACCATCAGCATCTTAAAGCCCAGGTCTTTTGAAGGATTTTTTTCTTCCCGGTCTTTCCCGGCAGATCCGTTTCTGATATCTTTTATCCCGCCAATTAACATGGAGATGCCTATCCAAAGAAGGAGGATAAGGGCGATCCATGGCACAAAAGGCTGAAATTCCCTGAAATATCTGACTGCTGCCGTCACAAGGATCCATCCGATGACCGGCATGATGAACTGATAGAAAGCAAAAGTTCCTGCTATTATTATTTGCTTTCTTCTCCTCATTCCGGGATTATTAAGACCATCAACAATAGATACCGAAAAGGCATCCATGGCCAGACCCACTCCAAGGAGAATATTATTTATAATAAAAATTAAAGATCTCATCTGCCGCCGGCTCTTTTTCTGTCATACCGCATAAGTATGAATCCCGCGAAAAGGAGAACCGCCGCTGATATGAAAGCAATTACTGTTATAGAACTATTTCCGCCATTACCGTCAGCCCAGTTTACTATTGACTTCGGTAAGAATTTCTCACCATTATACATCAAAATGACGGATAGTCCATTATTAATAAAATGAATGATCGAACCGCCGAAAATGCTTCCGCTCATCATAACGGTAATTGCCATGATAAAGCCAAGTATGGCTGTGACCGGCAGCTTAATAAGGCTCATATGCATAATGCCAAAAAGAATGGCAGAAATCACTGCGGCAATCTTTCCATTTACAGCTTCTCTAAAAGAAGACAAAATAGCTCCGCGGAACATCAGCTCCTCGCAGATGGGAGGAAGAATTGCGATCAGTATGAAAGCTGCCGGGAATGAGATCTGTCCCAGAAGATTTCCATATTCTTCATTTATTTTTGTTGCGCTGTCCTTTAAAAAGGGCGACAGAATATTTGAAAGCGCGAGATTGAATGAGACCGCTCCGATTCCGATTATTACTGCAGAGATCGCCGACAGGGGTCTTATGGGCCGAAGGGAGAAAATACGCTTCATATCGCCCTTTATATAGTAAGCAAACAAAAGCGGCAGAAGGCCGATCACTGCCTGCTGAAAAGCAATGCCAGCTACAGGATTTCTTACGGTCAGAGGCGCTCCGGCGAGGTTCATGATAAGCAGGGCAAGCACCATGACGAAGATGCTTTCCGATATTCTCATCATGCTGCCGGGTCTCATATTTGACCTTCTGTCAAGGAGTCTCATGGATTCTCCCTGTATTCCGAAAAGGACTCTTTCGCTCGTAAATACGCGTCCGAGTATCCAGACCGCCGCGAAGGCATAGATCATATTTGACAGCATGACTACGACAACAGCCGAATAATTCACATCAAACTTTAAAACATCTCTGAGGAGGAGACTGACGTTTGATACAGGTATTATCTGCCAGATACCCTCCAGCTTTATTCCCGGTACAAATCCTGCATAGGCTGCGACAAGTGAGACCATAGTCACTGGGCCGGTATAGTTTCCAGCTTCCTTGTAGCTGTTTGCGAAGCATCCTATCGCCATAAGGAGGGCTGATAAAAACAGAGCCATCGTCACCATTACAAGAACCGTTATTATTATCGCCGGAGTGAAGGCAAATAAATCAATATTCTTCGGCTCGATTCCGAGTCCTGACATGGTGGAGAGGATATAGATAAGAATAATGATAACCGAAAGCGCGTTCATAAGGACAGAGATGACCGAGATAGTCGCCACGGCGAGAAACTTTCCCGTAAGTATCTCCTGACCTGTAACAGGGAAAGTCATAAGGGTCTCAAGAGTCCCTCTTTCCTTTTCACCTGCCGAGGCATCGATCGCGGGCGTCACGGCGCCGGTAATGATCCCTATTATCAGAAGAAGCGGCAAAAGCTGTGAGAGCAGTGTTCCGACAGTCGATTCTCCGGATGAGAGATCCGATGCCTTTGACACTATTGGATTAAGATAATAATCAGGATCGAGTCCTTCTTTTTTCAGGTTTCCTTTCGCTATCGTTTTTGAATACGCGCTGAGACTCTCATCCAGATAGTCGACGGCAGAATTTGATTTATTGTTTCCGGACAAATAATAGACCCTGACCGCGATCTGTCCGTTTGCTTTCTTTCGGGTGCTGATGGCAAGGTCGCAGTCTTTCGCGTTTAAAATCTTCTTCGCGCTTTTACTTGTCATGTCAGAGTAATCCGATTCGAATCTGAAGCTGTATTTTGCCTTATTTTCAGAAGAGTCAATCCAGCGGCTGAAATCATCGATAAGTTCTGCGCTCTCACTTGAAAAGGCGACTTTATAGGTATCTTTCTCAGACCTTATCATATTGGATGATACGACCTGCATTGCGATAATGAAAATCAGCGGATACATGATCACAGGAAGTATAATAGAGACAAATACCGTCTTCTTGTCACGGAAGAAATCCGTCATTTCTTTTTTATAAAGTATTCCAGTCATTTTGCCCCTCATGACGCGCTCCTCCTGTCATCAATTGCGAAAAATACTTCCCTTAGATTTTTGGAACCTGTGTTCTTCTTCAGATTTTCAGGCGTATCATCAGCTATCAGTTTACCATGCGACAGCATGACTATCCTGTCGCACAGAAATTCCGCCTCCTCCATATAATGAGTGGAGTAAAGCACAGTCTTGCCCCTCTCCTTCTCGCTCCTCATGAAGTCTATGATTTCCTTTGCCGAATACACATCCAGTCCCAAAGTAGGCTCGTCAAAAATGTAAACTTCAGGGTCATGCATGAGACAGCGGGCTATGGATGCCCTCTGCGTCTGCCCCGTCGAAAGTTTCTCTGTCCTGTTGTCAAGAAATTCATTCATAGAAAGAATACCGGAAACTTCTTCTACCCGTTCCTTCGCTTTTTCCTTATCCATACCTGACAGTTCTCCGAACATAGTAAGCATTTCACGCACAGTCATTCTCCGGTATAGTTTAGTATTTTCAGACAGATATCCCGTGATGCTTTTTCTCTCAAGCAGGTCTCTTATCTCGCTGCCGTCTTTCTTAAAATAAATGACCTGTCCTTTTGTCGGCTCCATCAGATTCCCAAGCATCCGAAGAAGCGTGGTCTTGCCGGCTCCGTTAGGACCAAGTATTCCCAGTATCTCGCCGGATCCGGCTTCGAGCGATACATCAGATACGGCGTCGAACGGTTCCGTTTTCTTGCCGTTTTGCCTTATAAAAGTCCTGGTAAGATGGCTCCCCTTGATCATAATATTCCTCTCTGAATTTTAACCATTTGATTTCATCTCAAGATACCTTAACATTTTTGCAGAACTGAAAAGTTTTGTCAATTAAAGATTTTTTTGGAATTTTTTTGCAAAACTGTCTGTTCATGCTTTTTTCACGAATAAATGGTAGTATTAGTCGCGATAAAACATGAAAGGCAATTTATTATGGAGAGTATTTACGGAGATAAACTTCCCGAGCTTTCAGCTGTGATGGACAGGATCGTTTCATCGATAAACGAGCTCAGGGACAGAATTAAAAATGAGACCGGATCTGATCCGGTCGAGCACTGCGAGGCAAGGATCAAATCAGAAGAAAGCATGCGTGAGAAATGCCGCAGACGGGGACTTCCCGAGAATACTCATTCTGCTCTCATAGAGATTCATGACGCCATAGGAATACGCGTGGTATGCGCCTTTATCAGTGATGTTTATTCAGTCAGAGATCATATAAAAAGTCTTCCCGGTGTAGAGGTGATAGAAGAAAAAGATTATATAAAGCATGCCAAGCCAAACGGATACAGATCGCTCCATCTGATTATTCTTATCGATGGGAAATATAAGGCGGAAATTCAGATCCGCACCATATCCATGGATACCTGGGCAGCCCTTGAGCACCATATGCGTTACAAGAAGAAGGTCGGAGCCAATGCAAAGCTTATAGAATCAGAGCTCAAGCGGTGCGCTGACGAGCTTGCGTCTACAGACATGTCGATGCAGACGATAAGAGATATGATAAATCAGGAGGAGTAAAGTTTTATGAAACTTTTATTTGCAGAAGACACGAAAGACTTGAACCGGGTTATCACACAGATGCTTACCATGCAGGGATATGATGTAGACAGCGCGCTTGACGGCAGGCAGGCGCTGGATCTCGCATTGAAGAACGGTTATGACGGAATGATTCTGGATATAATGATGCCGGAATTGAGCGGTCTTGAAGTGCTCTCAGAAATAAGAAAGCGCCACATCATCACTCCTGTTCTCCTTCTTACGGCAAAATCAGAAGTGGATGACCGCGTGGCAGGTCTGGATGCCGGAGCGGACGATTATCTTACAAAGCCATTTGCCATGAAGGAGCTTCTCGCCAGAGTACGGGCCCTCACCAGACGCACTCACGAATACAGTCAGGATGAGATGCATTTCGGCGATATCAGACTGAATGCGGGGAGTCTGGAGCTTACCGCCGAGAATACAGTCAGACTGTCGATGAAGGAATGCGAGCTTATGCAGGCTCTTATCTCCGATCCCGATCATGTCGTTGACAGCGCATTTCTCCTGGATCATGTATGGCACGATGACGAAAACGCAGATGACAGCACGATATGGCTCTATATCAACTTCCTTAGGGACAAGCTCCGCTATATAGACTCTCATCTTGACATAGACGGAAAAGAGGGCGGTCCCTTCACTTTAAAAGAACGCAGGGAGGAATAAATTGAACAGAAAATCCATCGAACGCATAAAGAAACAATTCATCCTCACTGCCATGATATCTTTCCTTACAGTGATGCTATTCATTGCGGGATGCATATATATTGCAAATCTGATCATTACCCGCCATCAGATCAGGCGCGTATTCGATTATATCGAGGCAAACGACGGAGTATTGCCCGAACGTACTTCCAAAAATTCGAAGAAACAAGACACATCCGAAGAGCTGCCGGATCTAACAAACAATGACGACAGCGACCTCATTTCCGATATTGCCTCTCTTTTCGGCATCACGAACGACAATCGCTCGCCGGAATTTTATTATTCAACCAGATACTTTGCTGTGATTTTCGATAAATACGATAATGCAACGACTGTCATCACATCTCACATAGCCTCTGTAGACGATGAGAGTGCCGAACAGTCCGCCCGCGCCATACTGAAGCGTTTTATAAAATTCGGAGCTTACGGGGACTTTTACTATAATGTCCACAAGCGATCGGACGGCAGCCGTATAGTCACTGTCCTCGACTGCTCTACCCAGATTGCCATGTCAAGACGTATCGTATTCGTCTCGATCTTCCTGATAGGAATAGGCATGCTGATATCTTTTCTCATAATAAGGATCTGGGCAAATAAGATAGTCCAGCCGGAAATAAAAAACGCGGAGATGCAGAAAGCCTTTATTACCGACGCAAGCCATGAGCTTAAAACGCCGCTTGCCGTAATAAGGGCAAACACTGAGATGCTTGAGATGTCAGGCGTATCCAATGAATGGACCGAATCTACCATGCGGCAGGTAAAGCGGCTCACCGGGCTTATTCAAAATCTTGTCACCATCACCCGCGCCCAGGAAAAAGACGCTAAAGAGGACCGCGTGCCTACAGACATCACTGCCGCCGTCTCCGACACCGTCAGCACCTTCATGCCGGTAGCGAGCCAGGATGGAAAAACTATGACTGAAAAAATAGAACCTGACGTAACCATGATGGCTCACGAAGGTGACATCCGTCAGCTCTCCACCATCCTTATCGATAACGCGATCAAATACTGTGATGAAAAGGGAAATATATCGGTCGTTCTGGAGACACGGGGCAGACGGGCTCAGAATATTGTTCTCATGGTTTCAAATTCATATGCGGACGGAGCTGATGTGGACTACAGCAAATTTTTTGCCAGATTCTACCGGGGCGATAAATCCCATAACACAGATAAGGGTGGCTACGGCATAGGGCTTTCCATAGCGGAATCGCTGATGAACCGCTACCACGGCGACATCGATGCTTCATATGCTGACGGCATGATCACATTTACATGCACATTTCAGAGGTAAGATATGCTTTTAGAAATAAAAGACGGTACAGTGACAAGAGGAGGGAACCCGGTTCTTTCTCATTTTTCATTCGGCATAAATGAGCATGACAAGGCAGCCATAATCGGCTCAAACGGTTCGGGGAAAACTACCCTTCTAAATATTTTAAACGGCAGCCTGCCCCTTGATCGCGACGACAAAGCCATGTCAAAAGGCACATTCGGAATAAGAGAAGCCCGTTATGTTACAAAAGCCATGCTTCCGCAAAATCCTGAAATCATCCCGGAAGAGACAATTGACGAAATGTACTTCCGCCTGTGTCCCGGACAGGCTGAAAAGATTACAAAATTCCATAAAATTCTTGAATCATTCGGTGTGGATTCAGGAGACAGAAGCCGTCCTTTGTCCGAATATTCCGGAGGCAGCCGGAAAAAAATCACACTTTCAATTATCCTTACCGCAGAGCCGGACATCCTCCTTCTCGACGAGCCAACAAATCATATCGACACTGAAGCGGCTGATACTCTTTCCGTCTATATAAGAAACTACACGGGCGCCGTCGTAATGGTCTCCCACGACAGATGGTTTCTTGATGAGACAGCCACTGTCACATGGGCAATTGAAGACCGCTCCATCACCCGATACTCGGGAAATTACAGCGCCTATAAGACCGCTCGCGACAGGAGATACATACATGATACAGAAGCCATGCGTTCCTATGAAGATGAGAAAGAGAGGCTTACAGATCTTATCAGGCGCTTCAGTTCTCATCCGGGAAAGGCTTCATTCGCCCGCTCCCGGAAAAAAATGCTTGATCGTCTCGTCTGTCCACCTGCTCCAGTCAGGCGACCCGGCTCCATCCGCTGCAGCGATCTGACCCCATATATAAAGGGTCCCTCGCTTGAATACCGGTGCAAGAAATTGTCAATCGGATACGATAAGCCTGTCTGCTCTGTCACTTTCACATTGAGACGCGGCATGAAAACCGGGATCATCGGACGGAATGGAAGCGGAAAGACGACATTTCTAAAGACTCTGGCAGGTCTGATCCCTCCCCTTCAGGGAGAACAGTACCTCTGTCCCGATATCAAAATCGGTTACTTTGACCAAGAGACGGCGTACTTTACTTCAGAGAAGAATGTATTTGACTATTTCCATGATTTTTTCCCTGAAAAGACCGCAGTCGAGATCCGAGGCGAACTCGCCATGTGGCTGTTTACGGCGGATGACATGGGAAAAAAGGTTTCATCGCTTTCAGGCGGCGAGAGAACGAGGCTTGCTCTGGCAAAGATAATCCTGTCGAGACCGTCTGTCCTGCTTCTTGACGAGCCTTCGAACAACATGGATATACCGGCAAGGGAAGCCCTGGAATCAATTATAAAAGAATATAAAGGCACTGTCCTTTTCATCACTCATGACAGATATTTTCTCTCGGCAGCTGCCGGGTCACTTCTTATTTTCAACGATGAAAAAGCTCCTGCCTTCTATCCGGGTACATACATGAAGTATGAAAGAGATCTGGCATCCGGTAATGGTCTGTCAGTTAAAGAGCAGGATCAGGCTCTATTAGACAGTCTGAAAACCGTGCCCGTGAAATCGCATCTTCCCCATGCCCTCTCCGACAGAGAGCTGGCATTCGACTATGATATGCGTATGAAAAAAGAGAAACTCGATTCTGCAAGAGAAAGATACGAGAAATCTTCGGCGGAGGACTCTGCAGGAAATCTCTGTAATGACTCTGCCGCTAATGAATATGGAGATTCAAAAGGAGCTTCCGGAAATGGATCCGGTCATATCCCGACACTTGAGGAATGGCTGAACTCTCCCGACGATACCGAATCAGACGAGACGAAAGAAGCCTTCTCTGACTGGACCAGGCAGTGCATAGAAGAATACGAGCTCTGGCGCGAAAATAATAACGAGTGAAATTATTTTACCGGCTCTGTAGAGCTTATCAGCCAGTCGAGTTCTTCTCCTTTGAGGTATGGACTTATCACATTCCTCACCTTCTTATGATAGTCATTAAGGAGCTCAATATCTCTCTTTGTCATATAATTCCCGTCGATCGCGTCCAGATCTATCGGCACAAAAGTCAGCGGTCTGAACCCAAGGAAAGTACCGAATTCACCCGAAGATACCTCCACACATTCGGTTATGGATTCGGTTCTTATTCCATACATATTTTCCCTGTATATCCCCGGCTCATCTGATGTGATCATACCGGGCACGAAAGGCGTATCGGCATTTCTTCTCCTGATGCTCTGCGGTCCTTCATGGACATTCAGCATATATCCTATTCCATGACCTGTGCCATGATTGAAGTCGATCTCCCTGTCCCAAAGCGGCTGTCTGGCGATCGCGTCCAGTCCGACTCCTGATGTCCCCTTTGGAAATTTTGCATATAAAAGTCTGAGGTTAGATACTGCAACCGACGTAAAATCAGCTTTCTCCTGATCCGTCAGCTTTCCAAGGACTATGGTTCTCGTCACGTCAGTAGTCCCGCCCATATATGTAGCGCCCGAATCCACCAGAAGAAAACCACTCTTTTGAAGTCGTGAAGCTGAGGCTTTATCCGGCGCATAGTGAGCCATGGCAGCATTTTCATTGTATGCGGGGATGGTCTCAAAAGAAAGTTCAATGTATCCCGGCAGCTCGCTTCTCATCTTGTCAAGGATTTCTGCAGCATCCAGTTCCGTCATATCCACCCGACCCACATCTCTTTTCATCCTGAAAATGAAGCGGCACACAGCGACGGAATCCATGATGTAAGTCTTTCTTATATGATCTAATTCAACATCATTTTTTACAGCCTTCATTAATTCTATCGGATCTGCCTTTTTAATGACTCTGTCAGTTCCAACGCTCTTCTCGACTGTCTTCATGACAAGATCGCTTGTCTCATCAGGATCGATCATAACCTTGCAATCCTTCAAAGATTTTATATAAGAAATAATCTCGTCATATCCGGCCAGAGTGACTCCATTCTCATCCAGGTACGATGACAGCTCCTCCGTAACTTCTTCTTTTCTTATGAAAAGGATCTGTCTCTCCTTCCCGAATATCATATATGAAAGAGCCACCGGATTATAAGCTATGTCATTGCCCCTGACATTTAAAAGCCACATTATATCATCGAGCTTCGAGATGATGATATAGTCACCGTCCAGTTTCTCCAGTAGTCTTTCTTTCTTTTTTTCATAAGATTCACCCGTGATGTCATCCGGCAGAATAAAAAGGGAATGAACCGGGAGGTCAGGCCTATTAAGCCATACGGACTCCTCCGGCGCATAGTCATATACCACTTCTGCCTTTTTCTCTCCTGCGATCCTCTCATAATCCGCCGCCCGCGACGAGTTAATTATCATTCCATTGAAGCCAAGCCTTGAACCCTCTTTCAAATGAGACTTAAGGAAATCGCTTACGCTCTCCACTCCGGGCTCTCCCGACTTCATCAGCTTCACGCCGCTTCCCACAAGTTCCCCGGCAGCCGAGATAAAATATCTGCCGTCTGTCCAGAGCAGAGCCTCGTCTCCTGTTACGATAAGGATCACATTGTCGCTCGTGCATCCTGTCAGATATTCCGTAAACTTATAATGATCGCATATATATTCAGACGCATGATCATCCGACGATACGGTCAGGAAAAAATCAATTCCATTTTTTTTCATGTCCTCTCTCAATGCGTCTATCCTGTCTGAATAATTCATAATTCGTCTTCCTTTCCAACTTTTTCTGAGTGTTCAAGGTACAATTTACCACCCATTTGGTACCAGCTAATAGTTAATGGCCCCACATTTGCAACATCGCGGATTTACCTGTAAACTGTGATCGTCACAATCATGGTAACAGGGACTACCGCATACAAATGGAGGCCACCAAATGAATAATACCACAGTTTACATCGGAATGGAGCCGTATAAATTGTTTTATCTTAAGGTATATTATTAAAACTTCCCACATTCCATGGATCATCTTCGTTGCAAGGATTCATGGAAGCTTGCCAAGAGGTGCACAGATGGTGGCGTACATTGTGTTTTTCGTTGTGAGCGAGCACGCTAGCTGCGGCTCGGTTGACAATCGTTCAAGCAGAAATGCTTCCTTGTAGAATATTGCAATTGCAAAATTTATTTTAAAGCATTTCTGCGCGCTTTTGTCAGAGAGCCGCTAATAAGCGCGTGCGAGCAAACAGAAAAACACAACTTGTGAGCCACCACT
>ONDV01000021.1 GCA_900316665.1 uncultured Lachnospiraceae bacterium | reverse complement strand
CTTGCACATGTAACACCACTTCGTGCTGTTACAATAGCTCTCAGCTAGCGTGCTCGCTCACAACGAAAAACACAATGTTCGCCACCATCTGTGCATCTCATGGCTTCAATGAATCCTTGCAACGAAGTTTTTCGTTGTTTATGTGGGAAGGTTTAGTTAGTAAGCTTTATTACCTAGGACATTATAAACAAATAATACTACATTTCAATAGTAAGAAGACGAAAAAAAGGCAGACTGAAAAACAGACGAGACTTTTTAGATGTTCAATCAGATGGTTTGTAAAAAAATATCAAAAATGGATTAATTTGCTAAAAATATTTGTTAATTTTGTTGTGGGTTGGACAAATAGATGATATAATCTTATCTGTTATAAAGAACACGGGGTGAGTGGTGGTATGAACTTTACCAAGCTTATCTGACTGAAATGAGGTGACTTGCTATGAGTAAGAAAGAGATGATCGCCATGCTTCTTGCAGGAGGGCAGGGAAGCCGTCTGGGAGTTCTTACTTCAGACATGGCGAAGCCGGCAGTTGCTTTCGGCGGGAAATATCGAATCATAGATTTTCCTCTGTCGAACTGTATTAATTCCGGCATTGACACGGTCGGCGTGCTGACGCAGTACCAGCCGCTGGCTCTTAATTCACACATAGGGATCGGCATTCCATGGGATCTCGACCGCAATAACGGAGGAGTTACGGTGCTTCCGCCGTACGAGAGGTCTGATGACGCCAACTGGTATTCCGGTACCGCAAACGCAATCTATCAGAATATCAAGTATATGGAGAATTATGATCCTGACTATGTTCTTATTCTGTCCGGTGATCACATATACAAGATGGACTACGAGGCCATGCTTGATTTTCATAAGCAGAACAAGGCTGATGTCACGATAGCTGCAATACCTGTTCCGATCGAAGAGGCCAGCCGTTTCGGCGTAGTTATCACAGATGATCAGAAGCAGATCACTGACTTTGAGGAAAAGCCCGAACACCCCAGATCAAACCTTGCCTCCATGGGTATATATATATTCAGCTGGCCGGTTCTGAAGGAAGCGCTTATAAAGCTGAAGGATCAGTCAAACTGCGATTTCGGAAAGCACATCATCCCCTACTGCCACGAAGAGGGACGCAGGATTTTTGCTTATGAATTCAACGGTTACTGGAAAGACGTAGGTACGCTTGGCTCATACTGGCAGGCCAATATGGAGCTTGTAGACCTGATACCTGAGTTCAATCTCTATGAGGAATTCTGGAAGATATATACTAAGCAGGATCTTATAGAGCCCCATTATATTGCTGATTCAGCTCATATTGAGAAGGCGATCATCGGTGCCGGAGATCAGATTTACGGCACGGTTCAAAACAGTGTGCTTGGAGCCGGCGTGGTGGTAGAACCGGAAGCAGTTGTCAAGGATTCCATCCTGATGAAAAATGTCCACATAGGCAAGAACTGCTACATAGAAAAATCAATACTGGCAGACGGCAGCTCGGTAGGTGATAATACCAGGATCGGTGTAGGCGAAGAGGCTGAGAGCAAGCTGAATCCAAAGGTCTACGCATTTGGACTGGCTACTATAGGATCGAACACCCTTATTCCTGCCAATGTGACGATAGGCAAGAATACGGCTCTTCATGGCGCTACGGATGAAGGCGATTATCCTGACGGCAAACTTGAGAGCGGCGGATATATTATTAAGGCAGGTGAATCATCATGAAGGCACTCGGAATAATATTAGCAGGCGGTAATAACAGCAGGATGGGCGCTCTGTCGGACAAGAGAGCCGTAGCGGCGATGCCGGTGGCCGGCAGCTACAGAAGCATTGACTTTACACTGTCCAATATGACAAATTCACATATTCAGACCGTGGCCGTGCTGTCACAGTACAACGCAAGATCACTGAATGAGCACCTTAATTCGTCAAAGTGGTGGAATTTCGGCAGAAAGCAGGGTGGACTTTTTCTTTTCACTCCTACCGTCACAGCTGACAACAGCTGGTGGTATCGTGGAACGGCAGACGCAATGTGGCAGAACATTGACTTCCTGAAAAAGCGCCATGAGCCATATGTCATAATTGCAAGCGGTGACTGTGTATATAAGATAGATTTCAATAAGGTGCTCGATTATCATATTGATAAGCAGGCCAATATTACGGTCGTATGTGCAAAGTGTCCTGAAGATGACGATGTCAACCGTTTCGGCGTGGTCAGCATGAATGATGACGGGGAGATAACCGGATTTGAAGAAAAGCCCATGATGGCTCATTCAAATATCGTATCGACAGGCATCTATGTAATAAGAAGAAGAACGCTTATTGAGCTTCTTGAGCAGTGCAACAGAGAGGGCAGATACAATTTTGTCACGGATATCCTGATTCGTTATCTTGGAATGAGGAAGATCTACGGATATATGATAGACGGCTACTGGCGGAATATCGCTTCGATCGATGCCTACTATCATACAAATATGGATTTCCTGAAGCCGGAGGTAAGAGAACATTTCTTTCACACCGAGCCCCCGATTTATTCAAAGGCTATGGATCTGGCTCCTGCCAAATATAATGCCGGTTCTGATGTACATAACAGCCTTGTGGCATCAGGCTGTATAATAAACAGCCATATTGAGAACTCTGTCCTCTTCAAAAAGGTTTTTGTTGGAAATAACTGCGTAATCAAGAACTCGATCATTTTGAATGGCGCATATATAGGAGATAACGTATATGTGGAGAATTGCGTTGTCGAGTCATCAGAGACGCTTCTTTCAAACACAAGCTATGTGGGCAAGGATTCGATAAGGATAGTATCGGAAAAAAATAACAGATATGGTGTCTGACCAAATTTGCGCTAAATGTTGGAAAGGGGAGGATGGTTATGCTGCAGATCACTGATATCAGACTGCGTACGATTGAAGGCCAGAACAAGCTGAAGGCTGTGGCATCAATTACAATTGATGGAGAGTTTGTGGTACATGACATTAAGATAATAAGCGGAAGCAGAGGATTGTTTATCGTGATGCCAAGCCGTAAGACAGCGGAGGGAGATTATAAGGATATAGCGCATCCGATTAATTCGGAGACACGCCTTCGGATTCAGGATATGATTCTTGACAGGTATCGTAAGGAGATTATGGAAAGCTGATGGAGAGCCTCTTTGCAGGAAGCAAAGGGGCTTTTTTTGATGGTTACACTATTTTTTTGTGGCAAGTTTTGGGGATTAAGAATAGAATGATGGGTGGTCTGACAAAATAAAAATGGTAATTCAGGAGTAAAAATATGTATGTACTGGCAGGACTTGGAAATCCCGGAAGCAAATATTCTAATACGAGGCATAACGCCGGCTTTGACGCTATAGATTTTCTATGTGGGAAATTTAATACCGTATGCAGAAAGGATGAGTTCATGGCGCTTACAGGCAGGACTGTTATCGAAGGAGAAAATGTCTTGTTTGTAAAACCGCAGACTTTTATGAATAAATCAGGCGAGAGCATTGAGAGAATTATATCCTATTATAAAGTTGATCCAAAGGAAAATCTTATAGTGCTGGTAGATGATATTATGCTTGATGCCGGCAGGATGAGGATCAGGAAAGGCGGCAGCGCGGGAGGCCATAACGGACTGAAGAGCATAATTGAATGCACCGGTACTGACGAATTCAAAAGGATAAGACTGGGAGTCGGAAAACTTGAGAATGGAGCCGATATGGTGAATCATGTCCTCTCAAAGCTTCCGGATCCTGACAGAGGGCGTCTTGAAAAGATATTCGAAGATGTGTCCGGCGCAATTTCACTGATAATTAAGGGCGAATTTGACGCAGCTATGAACAGATATAACGGCATACAGGAGCAGTAAATGGATATATTCAGACAAGCGCTGAATGGTCTTGGCGGTATAGAAAATATAAGAGATTCTCTGAAGAAAAAAGGCGGAGGGTATCATCTTACAGGCGTGAATGATGCCGGGAAGGCACTTGGAGTCTATGGAATAGGATGTGACATAGAGAGAAAGGTAATAGTGTCTCCGGAGGAGGAAAGAGCGGAAGAAATGTTCCGTGAGTATTCCTTTTATGAAGATAATGTCTATTATTATCCCGGCAAGGACTATCTCTTTTTCCAGTCTGATGTGAGAGGCAATGCTCTGAGTGTTCCGAGACTGGGCGCAATTGAGGCCATAATAAAGGGTGGCTCCTATACGATAATCACGACAGTCGGAGCACTTTTGAATGCTATGCCGCCAAAGAATAAATTAAAGGATGGAATTATTCATATTGAGACCGGCGATACTATTGATCTGGGGCGTTTCAGGAAGAAACTGGTCGCTGACGGATACGAGCCGGCTGATGAAGTAAGCGAACCCGGACAGATGGCTGTAAGAGGCGGAATAATTGATGTTTTTCCACTGACTCATGACAGACCTTTGAGAATAGAACTCTTTGATGACGAAATAGATTCGATAAGAATTTTTGATGCCGGCACACAGCGGACAGTGGAGGTCATTGATAAGACGGATATATTCCCGGCGACAGAATATCCGGTTTCTGATAAAGAAGTAAAATCAGGTCTGGCTCTGATGAAACGGGACATGAAAAAGCTTTATGACCGTTTCAGAGAATCCATGAAAACGGAAGAGGCCGCGAGAATAAAAAATCAGATTTCTGAAGCCGTTGAAAGGATAGAATCCGGAAGCCAGGAGCAGGAGATAGAGAGATACGCTTTGTATTTCATAAACGATACTGTATCGATTCTTGATTATCTGCCGGATGACACGGTAGTATTTGCAGATGAGAGCCGGCATGTCGAAGAAGCTGCGAAGGAGATATGCAAAGAATTTAACGATTCCATGGAGAGAAGACTCTTGGCCGGATATCTCCTGCCGAAGCAGATGTCTGCCCTGACCGGTATGGCGTCTCTTAAAGCATCTCTTGACCGCCTGAGTGGCGTCCTTATGACTACCCTTGACCAGCCGGGCAAGCTCTTCAACATATCGGATCAGTACAATGTAAATATGAGGACTGTAACAAGCTTTAACGGAAGTCTTGATATGCTTATGCAGGAACTCAGATCATACAGAAACAGGAGATTCAGGACTGTAGTATTGTCGCCTTCCAGATCCAGAGCTAAGAGGATCGCCGGTGACATTGAATCCGAGGGTCTTCTATGCTTCTATTCAGATACGCTTGATCGTACCATGGCGCCGGGAGACGTAATGGTGGCTTCCGGTAATATGAGAAAAGGGATCGAGCTGCCGGACAGTTCTTTTGTATTTATTTCCGAGTCTGATATTTTCGGACAGGAGAAAAAGAAGAAAAGGAAGAAAAAAACCGCCGGGAATAATACTCCGATATCAGCATTCAGGGATCTTCATCAGGGAGATTATGTGGTTCATGAGAATCATGGTCTGGGCATTTACCGTGGCATTGAGAAAATCGAAGTCGACGGGGTGATGAAGGATTATATCAAAATCGAGTACAGCGGCGGCAGCAATCTCTATGTTCTGGCAACCCAGCTTGATACTATACAAAAATATGGAAGTGCGGACGGAAAACGGGTAAAACTGGCGACTCTTGGAAGTCAGGAGTGGTCAAAAACAAAATCAAGGGTTCGTTCCGCTGTAGGCCAGGTGGCAAAGGATCTGGTGGCTCTGTATGCCGAGAGACAGAAAATAAAAGGCTATGCATTCGAACCGGACACTGAATGGCAGAGGGAGTTTGAGGAGACTTTTCCTTATACCGAGACTGAGAGCCAGAGCGCAGCCATAATGGATGTAAAACAGGACATGGAGTCGGATCGGATCATGGATCGCCTGATATGCGGCGATGTGGGATTTGGAAAGACAGAGATAGCCATGAGGGCTGCCTTCAAGGCTATACAGGAAAACAAGCAGGCCGTGGTCCTGGTTCCAACTACAATTCTTGCTGAGCAGCACTATAATACATTCTCTCAAAGGATGAAGGATTTTCCGGTAAATATAGAACTGCTGTCTCGTTTCAGAACGAGAGCGGAGATAAAGGAATCTCTCGAAAGGATAGCATCCGGTGAAGCTGACATTATTATAGGTACTCACAGAGTCTTGTCAGATGATGTCCATTTCCATGATCTGGGACTTTTGATCATAGATGAAGAGCAGAGATTTGGCGTAGCCAACAAGGACAAGATCAAAAAGCTGAAGAAGAACGTGGATGTTTTATCGCTTTCGGCAACTCCAATTCCGAGGACCCTTCATATGTCCATGACAGGTATCAGAGACATGAGTGTGCTTGAAGAGGCTCCGCAGGATCGCCGCCCCATACAGACCTTTGTGTTTGAATACAATGAAGAGCTGGTCCGTGAGGCTATTCAAAGAGAACTGTCAAGAAAGGGCCAGGTCTATTATGTGATAAACAGGGTGAGAAACATAGCTGATGTGGCAGCCGGTATACAGAGTATGGTACCAGATGCCACGGTAGCTTACGCTCACGGCAGAATGAATGAGAATACGCTTGAGGACATTATGATGAGATTTATCAATAAGGAAATTGATGTCCTTGTATCTACTACTATAATCGAGACGGGTCTTGATATATCAAATGTAAATACGATAATCATTCATGATGCCGACAAGATGGGACTGTCGCAGCTGTATCAGCTGAGAGGCCGTGTGGGGAGGGGATCAAGAACTGCATACGCCTTCTTCCTCTATAAGAGAGACAAGATATTGAAAGAAGAAGCCGAGAAGCGGCTTTCGGCTATCAGAGAATTTACGGATCTGGGATCAGGAATAAAGATCGCTCTCAGAGATCTTGAGATAAGAGGCGCGGGAAACCTTCTTGGCAAGGAACAGAGCGGTCATATGGAAGCTGTCGGATATGATCTTTACTGCAAGATGCTTAATGCTGCGGTACGTCGTGAAAAGGGCGAGAAGGTCGAGGATGATTTCGATACGTCTGTGTATATAGATATAGACGCATTTATCCCCGAATCATATATAAGAAACGAGCTGGAGCGGCTTGATATATATAAGAGGATCGCCTCAATAGGAGATGCCGGCGGTGAGCAGGATATGACTGATGAACTGATAGACAGGTTCGGGGAGCCTCCTAAGAGTGTTATCAATCTGATAAGGATATCTATATTAAGATCGTTTGCACGAAAGGCATATATAACGGAAATAAGACAGAAGCCGGAGGGCTTCAGGATACTTCTCTACAGGAAGGCCGGAATAGATCCGTCAAGGCTGGGAAACTTTATTTCTTCATATGGCGCCTCCCTTCAGTTCAGACCTGATAAGGAATCCCCGGAATTTACTCTTTTTACCGGCATGAATTCAAGAGAAGCAAAAAAAGATCCGGTCGATATCCTGATGGAATTCTCAAGACGGCTTTATGAAGAGACGGTGTATTGAAAAGTCGGGATTATTCCGTTATAATATCATGGATTGCGTGTCTGATTACAGTTTCAAAAATTCGCAGTTACGCATGTAGCTGCAGAATATTTTGACACACAGATAAAAGACGTTGACTGGAGGCGTTTTTTGAAGAAAAGGATTTTACCCCTAATGCTGTCGGCTGCGGCTGTATTGACATTAATGACCGGCTGCGCGGCAGGAGACAAAAGAGCTCTTGTTGAGATAGACGGCGGCAGGGATCAGATAGATTTTGGTTATGGCAAGTTTGTGGCGTATGAGACGCAGGCTGTGTATGATATTATGTATTCATCGCAGCTTGGCGATTCAATGTGGTCCAGTGACCCTTATAATTCGGGAAAGACTCTGACGGAGAGCGTGAAGGCTGATCTTCTGGAGTCTATGAAGACTTCCTATTATCTTAGAAAGAATGCTTCTAAATACAATGTGAAGCTGACGGCAGCAGATAAGAAGAAAATAGAGAAGACCACGACGAAGTTCATGAAAGAAAATTCTAAAAAAGGTCTGAAACAGTTGAATGCGAAAGAGGCTTATGTCAGGGAATTTCTGGAGAACAGAGTCTATATGTCCAAGATGCAGAAGGCTATCGAGGCGAAAGCTGATGCGACTGTGACTGATGAGGAGGCAAACCAGAAGAAGATATCCTATGTCTTTTTCAACAAGAAGGAAAAGACTGATTCCGACGGCAATACTGCTACCCCAAGTGACGATGAAATAAAAGGATACAGGGAATCCGCGGAAAAAATAAGCAAGGCATCCGACTTCGACAAGGCAGTGAAGGATGCGGGCCTTACGGCAAGTACAAAGACTTTCGGTCAGAATGAACTTAAAGAAGCAAAAGCCGCATCTGAAAAGAGCACTTCAACATCTGATCTGCCATATGATTTTCTGAAGGCCTGCGACAGCCTGAAAGACGGAGGGAATACGGATGTGATAGAGACTGACAGCGGATTTTATGTAGGTCATATGGTGACGGTCAGCGATGCGGACGCCACGGCAACCGAGAAAAATACATTGGCGGAAGAAAAGAAACAGAAATATTATCAAAAGGTTCTGGACGGATTTGAAGCTAAATCCACATGGAAAGTGAATAAGAAGCTTTGGAAGCAGGTTCGCTTTATTGACAGGTTCAAGGGCAGCGCATTTGATAAATCATCAGGCACGACTTCCGGTACTGTATCGGATGGCAACTGATTCTCAGAGGAGATACTTTAGATGGAACAGTATGTGATAAAAGGCGGTAATCCGCTGAGAGGGGAAGTCACAATCGGGGGTGCAAAGAATGCCGCACTTGCCATACTCGCGGCAGCAGTAATGACAGATGAAACGGTCATTGTCAGAAATGTACCATATGTTAATGATACTATAGTGCTTGTGGACGCTATAAGAGACATAGGCGCCATTGTAGAGAACATAGATAATCATACACTGAAAATAAACGGCTCCACCATCAGCAGACTGTCGGTGGATTATGATTACATAAAGAAGATAAGAGCGTCATATTATCTTCTTGGGGCTCTTCTCGGCAAATATCATAAGGCCGAGGTGGCTCAGCCCGGAGGATGCGACATTGGAACCAGACCGATCGATCTGCATATAAAAGGCTTTCATGCTCTGGGAGCTGATGTGGATACCAGCTACGGTCTGATCTCAGCAAGCGCCGATTCTCTTGAGGGGGCACATATTTACCTTGACAAGGTTTCTGTTGGAGCAACAATAAACATTCTGCTCGCAGCGACTCTGGCTGACGGAAAGACTGTAATTGACAATGCGGCAAAGGAACCTCACGTTGTCGATGTAGCGAATTTTCTGAACAGCATGGGCGCAGAGATAAGGGGCGCAGGTACCGAATCGATAAGAGTAACCGGCGTAAAGAAGCTTCACGGAACGGATTATTCCGTGATTCCGGATCAGATAGAAGCAGGCACTTTTATGTTTGCTGCGGCTGCCACCGGCGGAGACGTACTTGTGAAAAATGTAATACCGAAGCATCTTGAGGCTACCACCACAAAACTTCTTGAGACAGGATGCCAGGTCATAGAATATAATGATGCTGTAAGAGTAGCATCAAACGGTCACCTGAAGGCTACTCAGGTGACGACGCTCCCTTATCCGGGCTTCCCTACGGATATGCAGCCGCAGATGACGGTGGTTCTGGGTATTGCAGACGGTCTAAGTACTGTTACTGAATCAATATGGGAGAACAGGTTCCGTTATGTTGATGAATTGAAAAGAATGGGAGCAGACATAAGGGTAGAGTCGAATGTCGCAATAATAAGCGGCGTAAACCATTATACCGGTACCAGAGTACAGGCTCCAGATCTCCGCGCAGGCGCTGCGCTTGTCATAGCCGGACTGGCAGCTGATGGCATTACCGTTGTGGATGATATATACTACATCCAGAGGGGATACGAAGCATTTTCAGAGAAATTAAGAGGTCTCGGCGCTGAGATAGAGAAGGTGTCGGACGAGAAGGCAATGAGGAAGTTCATACTTAAGGTTGGCTGATAATAGGCTGATGGAGCAAAGGGGGCTTTTTATGATAAAGATTCCTGTTAGCAAATTAAAATCGGGTATGGTTATCTCTTCAATGGTCAAATCGAAGAGAGGTCAGGTGGTTGCAAAACCCGGAACGGTGATAAACCATCAGCTTATAGCCAGAATGCGTTTTTATGGTATAGAATCCGTTGAGGTCGAGAACGAAATTTTGAATCAGGACAGCGATATAGTTGCTCCTGATCCGGTTGAGATACCGTCGCCTGCAATGGCAAATATAAAGACCGAATATCAGAACGCTCAGGTAATGAGGGCTGATATTGAAAAAGAAGCTCCTTTATCTGAAAACATATCTGAAAAAGATGAGAAATTAAGTCCAGATGAGATCAGCAATCCTTATTTTGATATAAGGAAGACTTATGTTGCGTCTGCCGTATCGTATTCGCAGAAACTTCAGAAGACTCCGGAATTTATTAATTTTCAGATAGCTTATACAAAATGCCTGAATGACCTCGGCATAGTATTCAGCCGGATCAAGGGGAGCCATGTCATGGACGGATCACCGGTCCTTCTTTCTGATTGTGAAAATATCTGCCGGGGCAGGACTCCGCTTGAGATATTCGATATGGTGCATGCTATGAGAAGTCTGGAAGACAGCATCTATTCTCACTCGCTTAATGTGGCACTTATATCAAGGATCATAGGCAGATGGTTGAAATACGACAAGGCTATGCTTGACAGTCTGACTCTTGCTGCTATGCTTCATGATATAGGAAAGACTTCTGTTCCTCCGAATATTTTAAATAAGACCGGAAAGCTGTCTCCTGAGGAATTTAATGAGATAAAGAAGCATACTGTCTATGGCGAGGATATATTGAGGGAAGCGCATGCAGACAAAGTATTTACCGATGCTGCTTTAAACCATCATGAAAGATCTGATGGATCAGGATATCCAAATGGACTCTATGCTGATGATATTGATGATTTTTCTGCTATCATAGGAATAGCTGATGTTTATGACGCTATGACGGCTGCCAGACCATACCGCGCTCCGCTCTGTGCTTTTCAGGTAATAGAGGAATTTGAGAAAGACGGTCTTTCCAAATATAATCCCAGATTTATTCTCACTTTTCTGTCACATGTGGCGTCCATGTATAATAACTCCAAGGTAATGTTGAGTGACGGAAGGGCAGCGAGAATCGTATATATAAATTCAGCGGCGCTTTCGAGACCGGTTGTGGAGGATAATGACAAGAATGTGATTGACTTAAGTTCTGCGCCGGATCTTCATATCACGTCTACATTGTAGTCTGTACAATGTAGACAAATCTCAAGGAGTGTATATTGTAAAAATAAAGCTCTGAGAGTAAATTCAATAGAGTAGTATTAAGATATGTGTTTGTCCTGAAAGATTTATTCGAACAATAAGGGATTCTTTATCTTATTTTGACTGATCCGTGGACAATGCGGATTTTTTTTATGCTGAAAGGGCATGGAAGGGATTATTGTAATGGAAAAGAGACTGTTTACATCAGAGTCTGTCACAGAAGGACATCCTGACAAGGTATGTGATGCTGTCAGCGACGCGATACTTGATGCTTGCCTTGAGCAGGATCCTATGAGCCGAGTAGCGTGTGAGACGGCTGCCTGCACAGGTTTTATTCTTGTGACCGGAGAGATTACCACAAAGGCATCTCTTGATATTCCGTCTATAGTAAGAAAGACGGTCAATGGTATCGGATATAATGACGCAAAGACCGGTTTCGACGGAAATACATGTGCCGTTATGGTGGCTCTCGACCAGCAGTCTCCTGATATAGCTATGGGCGTCGATAAGTCGCTTGAGGCAAAGGAAGGCGGCAAGGACGAGGATTTAAATGTCGGCGCAGGCGACCAGGGTATGATGTTCGGATATGCTACGAACGAGACAGATGATTATATGCCTTATCCTATAGATCTTGCACATAAGCTTGCCAGAAAACTTACTGATGTCAGGAAAGACGGAACGCTTGCATATCTGCGTCCGGACGGAAAGACACAGGTTTCGGTTGAATATGATGAGAATGGCCGTCCTTCCCGTCTCGAAGCAGTGGTTCTTTCCACTCAGCATGACGACGATGTAACTCAGGAGCAGATTCATAAGGATATAAAGAAATACGTCTTTGATCCGGTTCTTCCTAAAGAGCTGATAGACGAAAAGACAAAATTTTATATCAATCCCACGGGACGATTTGTAATCGGCGGACCTCATGGAGATGCAGGTCTTACGGGAAGAAAGATCATAGTTGATACCTATGGCGGCATGGCTCGTCACGGCGGCGGCGCATTCTCCGGCAAGGACTGCACAAAGGTTGACCGTTCGGCTGCTTATGCTGCACGTTATGTAGCAAAGAATATCGTTGCAGCAGGCCTTGCTGACCGCTGTGAGATCCAGCTTTCATATGCTATTGGAGTTGCTGAGCCAACATCTATTAACGTGGATACTTTCGGCACCGGTAAGCTTCCTGATGACAAAATCGTTGAGATAGTCAGAGAGAATTTTGATCTCAGACCTGCCGGCATTATCAAGATGCTTGATTTAAGGAGACCGATTTACCGCCAGACAGCAGCATACGGTCACTTCGGAAGAAATGATCTGAACCTGCCCTGGGAGGCAGTTGACAGAGCTGATGCACTCAAGAAGTATCTGGCATAAGACTGTTAATAAATAAGCATATGTTTTATAATGAAGGCGTATACCGCCTTCATTTTTTTATCAGGAGAAAAAATAACCTTTAATGAAGCTAAAGACGAGACTTACAATTTCATTTCTGATAATAATATTTGTGCCTGTTCTGCTTGGATCGGCGACTCTTATTTTTCTGCATGCCATGGAAAATGCAGGAGAAGGCAAGGAGTACGATATATCAGGCAATCTGGCCTGGTCAGATAATTCAATAAAGCTTCTGGTGCATTACGCGAATCTTGAGCAGAATAAAGTGACAAATTATATTAAGCTCGATACCGCAAGAGCTGTAAATGTTTCGGATCTGGTGGATTTTAATGAAAAAATAAGGAAAGAGGGATACTCCTATCTGATGGTTCGGGAAGGCAGGAGACTTATTTTTGACGGCTCCGGAAAGGATCATTCCATTCAGCTGTCGGAGCTGCCTTCGTATGGAGCCAACAGTGAGACTGACAATATACTTCTCTATCTGAAAAGCGGCAGACCGGCTCTTCTCCGGCAGATAGATTTTATTTCTCCTGTGGGAGAGTACTGCACGGCATTTCTGGTCACAACGTCTTCGACGATCATGCCGGAGACAAGGCGAATATATGTCGACATGATGATCTCTATCCTCATGATACTGTTTATTACTGCCGTGGTTCTTGTAGGATTTATCTACAAAAGCATTGTTCCAAGAATAAGGGAACTCTCTCAGGCTGCTGATGAGATCAGAGAAGGAAATCTGGATAAGCCTCTTAAGTCCTCATACAATGATGAAATCGGCGAGCTTTACAGTGCCTTTGAAGATATGAGACAGAGACTCAGCAGGACCGCCAAAGAGAAAACAAAAAGCGAGGAAGAGCAGAAAATTCTCATTTCAAATATTGCGCATGATCTAAAGACTCCCATTACGGCTGTAAAGGGATATGCTGAGGGACTTATAGACGGGGTTGCAAATACTCCGGAGAAGAGAGATCAGTATATGAAAACCATTCTTGCCAAGGCAAATGAGATGAATTCGCTTATTAATGAGCTGACACTTTATTCAAGAATTGATACTGATCGCGTGCCTTATAATTTTACACCGATCAATGTCAGTGATTTCTTTCTGGATTGCTCCGAAGAGATTGGAATGGATCTTAAGAATCAGGGTATCACCTTCTTCTACTATAATTATACGGACGATGGTACTATGATAGTTGCTGATCCCGAACAGCTGGAACGCGTGGTACATAATATCATCAGCAATTCTGTGAAATATATGGCAGACCGACCCGGAGTTATCACGCTGAGAGTCAAGGACGCCGGCGGCTTTGTCCAGGTGGAAATATCCGATAACGGACGGGGTATATCTCCTGAAGCTCTGCCTCATATATTTGAAAGAATGTACAGGGCAGACTCATCGAGAAATTCGAAAATAAGCGGATCCGGAATAGGCCTATCGATAGTTAAGAAAATTGTAGAAGATCATGGAGGGTCTATTTGGGCCAGCAGCAAGGTAGATGTGGGTACAGTTATTTATTTTGTGCTGAGAAAATATGAGGAGGGAAAATGAGCCGGATACTTGTTATAGAAGACGAACAGGCTATAGCTGATCTGGAGAGAGACTATCTGGAGCTCTCCGGGTTTGACGTGGATATTGAGCATGATGGTAAGGCCGGGATGAAGAAGGCTTTAAGCAGACATTATGATATGTACATCCTGGATGTCATGCTGCCGGGCATAGACGGTTTTGAAATATGCTCTAAAATCAGAAATCTGAGAGACACTCCTATAATAATGGTAAGTGCCAGAAAAGAAGATATTGATAAAATAAGAGGACTTGGTCTGGGCGCTGATGATTATATGACAAAGCCATTTTCTCCAAGCGAACTTGTGGCAAGAGTGAAGGCTCATATGGCCAGGTACAGGAGACTTACCAATTCTGATGACAATGGAACTGACAGAAGTATTACGATAAGAGGACTTCGCATGGATCCGGAATCTCACAGGGTATGGGTGAACGGTGAGGAAAAGAGTCTGACGACAAAGGAATTTGAGGTGCTTTTTTTTCTGGCTGAGCATCCAAACCACGTTTTTACCAAGGAGGAACTCTTCAGACGTGTCTGGAATATGGATTCTTATGGTGATATAGCTACAGTGACAGTTCATGTAAAGAAGGTAAGAGACAAGATAGAAAAAGACAAGAATAATCCGGAATATATTGAGACGATCTGGGGAGTTGGATATCGTTTCAAGCGGTGAAGTCTTGACACATTTAAAAGATTTTTCTAGAATTCAAATGGATTGCCGGCATTTGCCGGGATATTAACAAATAATAATGTGATCGTCAGGAGACAATAATGGCAGACAATAAGAAACTGGTAGCTGAAATCACTTCAATGGATGATGATTTCACACAGTGGTACACAGATGTATGTATCAAAGCGGATTTAATTGCGTATTCTCATATCAAGGGATTTATGGTAATAAAGCCCTACGGATATGCTATATGGGAGAATATTATGAAGCTTCTGGACGAGCGTTTCAAAAAGACGGGCGTTCAGAATGTATCCATGCCGCTTCTGATACCGGAGAGCCTTCTTGCGAAGGAAGGCGAGCTTGTAAATGGTTTTGCACCTGAGGTGGCCTGGGTAACAGCCGGGGGTACGGAGCCGCTGACGGAGAGGCTTGCGATAAGACCCACTTCTGAAACTGTATTTTCTGATTTTTACAAGGATGATGTACATTCATACAGGGATCTGCCGAGACTTTATAACCAGTGGTGCTCTGTCGTGAGATGGGAGAAGGAGACGCGTCCTTTCCTTCGTTCACGTGAGTTCCTCTGGCAGGAAGGCCACACCATCCATGCCACAAAGGAAGAGGCTGAGGAAAGGACACAGATGATGCTTAGAGTCTATGCGGATTTCCTCGCTGAAGATATGGCCATACCCACAATAAAGGGTCAGAAGACCGAGAAGGAGAAATTTGCCGGAGCAGAGTCTACCTATACCGTTGAGGCTCTTATGCATGACGGAAGGGCGCTTCAGTCCGGTACCTCGCATTTCTTCGGTCAGAAGTTCTCGAAGGCTTATGATATCACATATACTGACAAGGACAATACTTTAAAATATGTATGGCAGACATCCTGGGGGCTTACAACGAGAACTATCGGCGCCATGATAATGGTGCACGGAGACAACAGCGGTCTTGTAATTCCTCCACATATAGCGCCGGTGCAGTGCGCCATCATTCCGATCCAGCAGAGGAAGGAAGGCGTGCTTGAAAAGGCGAACGAGATCAAGGATGTCCTTTCAGGCTTCAGAGTAAAGGTGGACGATACGGACAAGTCGCCGGGATATAAATTTGCCGAGCAGGAGATGCGGGGCATTCCGCTCAGAATCGAGATTGGACCCAGGGATATAAGCGTTGGAAAATGCGTATTGGTGCGCCGTGATACCGGTGAAAAGATAGAGGCTCCTCTTGACGGCATAGAACAGAAAGTAGGAGAAGTGCTTGACGCTATGCAGCAGGAGATGCTCGTGAGGGCAGAAGAGCATATGAACAGCCTCACTTCCGTAGCTGAGGACTACGACGAATTCAGAGCTCATTTTGACAAAGGCAATGGATTTGTCAAGGCTATGTGGTGCGGAGACAGAGAATGTGAAGATAAAATAAAGGAAGATCTTGGCGTCACATCGAGATGCATTCCATTTGATCAGGAGGAAATCTCCGGCAAGTGTGTCTGCTGCGGCAGACCGGCAAAAAAGATGGTAATCTGGGCCAGAGCTTATTGACAAGAGGAGGCTTATGAAAATAAATCTTCCGACAGGAGCGGAAAATATCATAAGGACTCTCGAGGATCACGGACACGAGGCGTTTGTTGTGGGCGGCTGTGTCCGTGACTGCGTTCTGGGACTAAAGCCTCAGGATTGGGATATTACAACTGACGCAAAGCCGCTTGAAGTAAAGAGACTGTTTACGCGCACCGTGGATACAGGGATAAAACATGGAACTGTCACGGTATTGCTGCCGGACGGCGCTTATGAAGTGACAACTTTCAGGATCGACGGGAAATATTCGGACGGACGGCATCCTGATTCTGTCACATTTACCCCGAGTCTGGAGGAAGATCTGAAAAGGCGTGACTTTACTATCAATGCCATGGCGTATTCTGATTCCAGAGGATTTAAGGATCTGTTTGGAGGTGCAGAAGATCTGAAGGCTCATGTAATAAGGGCAGTCGGAGATCCTGAAGAGCGATTCCATGAGGATGCCTTAAGGATGATGCGGGTCGTGAGATTTGCCGCTCGTTTCGGCTTTGAGATAGAAGATGATACTTTAAGGGCTATATCCGAATTGCATGAATTATTATCAAAAGTAAGTTATGAGAGGATAAGAGACGAATTCACAAAGACTCTTCTTACGGATAACCCTGATTATATCAAGTTAATGCGTGAGACGGGGCTTACTCATGTATTTATGCCTGAATGGGATCAGATGGTGATCCCGCAGCATACTATACATCATATCTATAATGTGGAAGATCACACCATGTCTGTTCTCAGACTAACACCAAAAGACAGGATACTCCGGCTATCGGCTTTCTTCCATGACATTGGAAAGCCTGTATCAAGAACAACAGATAAAAACGGAACGGATCATTTCAAACATCATCCTGAAAGGGGTGCTCTTATTACAGCTGATGTGATGCGGCGTCTCAGATTTGACAGGGATACTATAAAAAAGTGTGTGAATCTTGTAAGATGGCATGATTTAAGGCCGGATGATTCTGATGAAGCCGTAAGGAAAGCCGTATCAGAGATAGGAACAGGAGCTTTTCCGGATCTTTTTATCCTGAAGAGGGCTGACATCCTGAGCCAGAGTACTTATAAACGCGCGGAGAAGCTGGCTGAGATAGATATGTTTGAGAGAAGATATAATGAGATTATTTCAAGACATGATCCCTTAAGTATAGGAGATCTTGAAATAAGCGGAAAAGATATCATGGAACTCGGCGTAAATAAGGGTCCGGTCATCGGCAGGATACTTTCCGGTCTTCTCTCGATGGCAATCAAAGACCCTTCGGTAAATACTCATGACAAGCTCCTTGATCTTGCATCTGCAATGATAGAATCCGGTATGTGATTATGAGAAAAACAAGAACAGCTGCTGTTCTGGCAGTAATTTTTACAGTCCTTCTGACATCAGCATGCGGTCAGTCTAACGCAGGCAAGACTCTGCCCGGTTACAGGACAGCTGAGACAGAAGAAAAAGAGACGGAAAAAGAATCTCCGAAAATAATGTATCTTATTGAGGCAATAGATACAACGAAGGAGAGCATCACGCTTAAAGGACTGACGAGCGGGACTACTTTTAATTATCCCTTTTCCCTGTCAACTAAATTCAGAGACAGTCATGGCAAAATTGCCGGCTGGAATGAGTTTAGTCCGGGGCGTGTGGTGACTATTGAAGAGGATATCAGCGGTCATCTGAAAAATATATCTCTGTCGGATAAAGTATGGGAGCAGGACAGAATAAAGCGCTACTCAATTGATACTGACAGAAATATGATGACCATAGGGAATACCAAATACAGGCTTAAAGACACGGAGACTTTTTCAAACGACAGTATATCGGATATATCATCCATAGGAACTGGAGACGAACTGAGAGCAGTAGGACGCGGCAAAGATATAATAAGCATAGTGGTGACTACCGGACATGGGAATATTCAGCTTATAAATACGGATCTTTTCAAGGGCACTCTGGTTCAGATCGGAAGCAGTATTTTCACGGAGATATCAGGAGATCCGATGACGATCGAGGCTCCGGAGGGCGCGTATGATCTGACTGCAGCATCAAATGGCTATGGCGGCACAATAAAAATAAATGTAACGCGAGGTCAGACTACGGTTGTAAATCTGAATGACCTGAAGGGCGAAGGACCGAAAAACTGTAAGGTGTCATTTGAGATAGCCGTTCCGGGAGCTGAGGTAAGTATAGACGGTACAACGGTGGACATATCATCTCCGATAGAGTTGAAATACGGGTCACACAGACTCAGGGTATCTGCTGACGGTTATGACACATGGAGCGGAACTCTGGTTGTAAATTCGCCTGAGGCCAAGATTGCTCTGGATCTTACTGACGAGAGCAAGACCGGTTCGGACGAGGAAGAAAATAAGGATTCCTCCGGTGCTTCTAATGAGTCATCTTCCGGGACGGAGAAGAGCAGGAAGGAAAATTCAAAAGATACTTCCGAAGGAAAAGAAGACAGCAAAAAAGAAAACAGGAATTCAGACGACAGCTCCGGGTCAAAGGATACATCTGATTATCTGACTACGCTTTCAAATATAGCGTCAACTCTGATGGGCTCGGGCAGCTGATTCTGCATTCCGGGTCAAATTTGGGATTTTTGAGCTAAAAATACCATAAATATCGCATTTTCCTTGACATCGACACTAAAAACAATTATAAGTAGAAATGTAATGACCTTTTTAGTCAGAAATGATTGAAATATCACAGGAGGAAGTAAAATGAACAAATCAGAATTAGTTGCAGCTATCGCAGAGAAGTCTGACATTTCAAAGAAGGATGCTGAGGCAGCACTCAAGGCATTTACAGAGGTAGTTGCAGAGGAGCTGAAGAAGGGCGAGAAGATTCAGCTTGTAGGATTCGGTACATTCGAAGTCAGCGAGAGAGCTGCTCGTATGGGACGTAACCCTCACACAAGCGAACCGATGGAGATCAAGGCTTCCAAAGCTCCGAAATTCAAGGCGGGCAAAGCGCTCAAGGACAGTCTTAACAAATAATTGGATTTGCCTTTAGTGCGGCTCCGGGCGCGTGGCGCCCGGGCTTTTTTGTTATGGAGGATATATGCCGGATAATGAATCAATGAGACTTGACAGATTTTTAAAAGTCTCAAGAATTATAAAGCGCCGCACCGTTGCGAATGAAGCGTGCGACAACGGACGCGTTAAGCTGAATGACAGGGTCGCGAAGGCCGGAAGCAAGGTCTGCCCGGGAGATATTATTGAAATAACCTTCGGCAACCGTACTATAAGAGCCCGGGTCGAATCGCTGAAGCAGTCTGTGCATAAGGAAGACGCCGGCGGCATGTTCACAATGCTGTAATTTCAGGAGATGTTTATTCTATGGCAAAAAATTACAGAGAAAAAAAGGAAAAAAAGGCGCGTGGTATAAGACCTGGTTCTGTTTTAATAGCTGCTGTAGTGGTGGCAGGAGCGGTTTTCGTGGCTGTCCCAATCTCTCATTTATACAAGAAAGACAAGGCCTATAAGGCCGAACTTAAGGAAAAGCAGGATGAGGAAAAGGAGCTTCAAGCGGAAGAAAAGCAGCTGAACAGCGAGGAAAAGTATTCCAAGAGCAACGAGTATGTGGAAGAACAGGCAAGAAGCAAGCTCGGAATGGTTCATAAGAATGAGACGATATTCAGAGAAAAGTGATGAAAAAACCAGATGCGTTTTTTCTGATACCGTGAGAAACACGCTAATAAAGATGAATGAGGACTTCAAGTATGCTCTTATCATCGCTGCAGTGTCAGGCGGGGCGGATTCGGTTGCCATGCTTTTGATCCTTCGTGAGCTTCAGAAAGAGTTCGGATATGAACTCATTGTGTGCCATGTAGAGCATGGGATAAGGGGACAGGACAGCCGGGATGATGCAGCCTTTACATCAGAGCTCTGCCGGAGAACAGGCGTCAAATGCGAAATTTTCTCTGTTGACGCTCCGGCTTTTGCAAGCGCTGAACACAGGTCTCTTGAGGAAGCTGCAAGGCTGCTCAGAAATGAAGCCCTTGATAATATGAAAAACAAAGCTCTGCTGGCTTGTCCTGATAGAAAAGTCTATATTGCTGTAGCCCATCATCTGGAAGACCAGGCAGAGACCATGCTTCTGCACATTTCAAGAGGGGCAGGTCTGCATGGAGCGGCTGGACTCGCGTTGTGCAGTGGAGGAAAGATACGGCCGCTTCTTTTTGTTACGAGACAGATGATAGAGGTGTATCTTCAGAAAGCAGGTCAGCCATACAGGACTGATTCAACAAATTCTGATATGTCAAATCCCAGAAACAGGCTGAGACGTGATGTAATCCCTGTTCTGGCGGATCTGAGAAATAATTCGCTAAAGCATTTTGCAGATACTGCGGAGAGCCTTCATGAAGCTGCTGATTATATTGATCAAGAGGCAAAAAGTATTCTTCATAAGGCTGAGTGTGATGATTGTCTGGCTCTGGACAGAAAAGAAGTTACCAGCATTACGAAGTCGGATTTTATGCTGAGAGAAGTGACAAGAGCATTTCTCGCAAAGCATATGCCCTATCATGGTCACGACATAGACAGGATCCATCTTCAAAAGGCAGCTGAATTATACAGGTCACCTTCAGGGACATCACTGTCTCTTCCGGGCAGATACAGATTATCTGTATCCGGAGATTATATTTATCTCCTGACGACCAAAGACATGGAGAACTACGGATATTTTCCTTTGGCGCCGGGCATCGATTTTAATCTTCCTGAGATGGAGACAGGAGATATAAAGAGCATTAAGGCAGGAAACGGTTATATTTCTTTTTCGCTTATGAAGTATGACGGCGGAGAAATTCCGGATGATTGCTATACGAAGGTGTTCGATTATGATAAGATAAATAGAAATCTTATGGTGAGGAACAGAGAGACAGGAGATATGGTATGTGTTTCTGCTGACGGTCATCATAAGAAACTGAAAGATATATTGATAGATAAAAAGGTACCGCGTGACTTAAGAGACATGCTGCCGGTTATTGCGGCAGGTTCGGAGATCCTCTGGATCGTCGGCATAAGGCGCGGGGAGAATTTTCGGGTCGAACCGGATACCGGAAGGATTCTTTGTATTGTCTGGAGGAAAGACGATGAGTGAAAATGTGCATGTGATGCTGACGGAGGAAGAAGTTGCCGGAAGGATAAAAGAACTGGGAAAGGAAATTTCCGGGGATTACGAAGGCAGGGAACTTCTGGTCGTTGGAATTTTGAAAGGAGCGGCTTTTTTTGCTACTGAACTGGCAAAGAGAATAACTGTGCCCGTCAGGATGGAGTTTATGTCAACATCGAGTTACGGAAGCTCCACAGTATCATCCGGGACTGTTAAAATAAAGCAGGACATAGAGACTGATGTAGCCGGAATGAATGTGCTGATTGCTGAAGATATTATAGACAGCGGCAGGACCCTTGCATTTCTTCTTGATTATTTCAAGAAAAAGGGAGCTGAAAGCGTCAGGATCGCAACTCTGCTTGACAAGCCGGACAGACGCGAGGTGGATGTGAATGTGGATTATAACGGATTTACCATTCCTGATGAGTTCGTCGTTGGCTATGGTCTCGATTATGATCAGAAATACAGGAATCTGCCATATATAGGGATTCTGGAACTGGATTAACTAAAGGAGGAAACTGTTGAAAAGATCCGGAGGATTGTTTCTGTATATTGCTATTATTGTGATTGTTTTTCTTTTGTGGTTTGCCACATCGGCTTCTCATACATCGAATGTGTCAATGAAGCGTTTCAGGAGCGATCTCAAGAACGACAAGATAATATCAGCTGAAATAAAGCAGAATTCTGAGGTGCCGACAGGTGCCGTGCAATACAGAGTGAAGGGCAGCGGTACAGAGAAATATGTTCTGTACGTATCCAATGTCAATTCAATTGAGAAGGAACTTGACAAGGCAGGGCAGCTCTATTCTGTGTCGGATGTTCCGAATGACGGATGGGTCAAAATCTTTCTGCCTCTGATCATTGTGGTCGGGGTGATTTTTGTACTCTTTATGGTCATGATGAGTATGCAGACCAGAACCATGATGCAGGATGGCGGAGGATCCGGCTCCAGTAAAATGCTTGATTTCGGAAAAAGCAGAGCTGATATGTTGATGCCTGAGAACATTCCCTTCAGGTTTAATGATGTGGCCGGTCTTCATGAAGAAAAGGAGCAGATGAGGGAAGTCGTGGACTTTCTGAAAAATCCGGATAAATATAAGAAGTTAGGGGCCAGAATACCTAAGGGGATTCTTCTGGTGGGTCCTCCCGGAACCGGAAAGACTATGCTTGGAAAGGCTATAGCAGGAGAAGCCGGAGTCCCATTCTTTTCAATTTCCGGTTCGGATTTTGTTGAAATGTTCGTTGGTGTCGGTGCGGCTAGAGTCAGAGATCTGTTCGCAGAGGCAAAGAAAAAGGCGCCCTGCATAGTATTCATAGACGAGATCGATGCTGTCGCCAGGAAGAGGGGAGCCGGTCTCGGCGGTTCGCATGACGAGCGAGAGCAGACGCTGAACCAGATGCTGGTGGAGATGGACGGCTTTAACGAGAATCAGGGGATCATAGTGCTTGCCGCTACTAACCGTGTGGATATACTGGATCCGGCTATTATGAGACCTGGAAGATTCGACAGGAAGGTCTATGTCGGAAAGCCTGATGTCAGGGAACGAGAGGAGATACTAAAGGTTCATGTCAGAAATAAGCCTCTGGGAGATGATGTGGATCTTGCACAGATAGCTCAGACCACATCAGGTTTTACGGGAGCCGACCTGGAAAACCTTTTGAATGAAGCTGCCATCCGCTCAGCTGAAGAAAACAGGCTCTACATCAGCATGGATGATATAAAGACCGCTTTCGTAAAAGTAGGACTCGGAACTGAAAAGAAGACCCGCGTGATTTCGGATCGGGAGAAAAAAATAACTGCATATCACGAATCCGGTCATGCCATACTCTTCCACCTTCTTCCTCTGGTAGGACCTGTATATTCCGTATCGATCATTCCGACCGGAATGGGTGCAGCAGGATATACGATGCCCTTGCCTGACAAGGATGAGATGTTCATGTCTCGTGAGCAGATGCTGGAGGATATTCAGGTGTCTCTTGGCGGAAGAATTGCGGAGGAAATGATTTTTCACGATGTAACCACAGGCGCTTCCAATGATCTTAAGAAGGCTACCCGCCTGGCGAGAGATATGGTGACAAGATACGGCATGTCGGAGGAGATCGGCGCGATCTGCTATGAAGAAGATGATGAAGAGGTATTTCTCGGCAAGGATCTGGCCAGAGAAAGAAGTTATGGAGAAGAGACTGCCAGAAGAATAGATGCTGAAGTCAAGAAGATAATGGATATGTGTTACAGCAAGGCCGAGACTATTCTGAAAGACAACAGGGATATTCTGGACGCTTCCGCTGACCTTCTTCTCAAAAAGGAGAAGATAGGACGGGATGAGTTTGAGGCTCTCTTTACAAGAGAAACAGTTGGTTAATATATACAAAAAAATTCGTTAATATTTGTAATGATTGGGTAGTCTTTTTGAGACGGGGGTGATACTATAAGTCTTGTAAAAACCCCCAATACATATTATTTTTACTAAACCCCTATGTAGTAAAAATACCTTCTCCTAAAGCAGCCGGTGAGGCTGCTTTTCTTCTGTAAAGAATGATTTTGATGAGAGGAAGCAGGAATGAATAGAGATGCTATTTTTTCAGATGGTACGCCTGAATTTGTAAGACCGTGGGAAGCGGAAAAGGGCGACAAGGTAATGATAAGAGCCAGGGCAGCTCATGCTGATTCTGCCAGAATGTTTATTCTTTCGGGAAGCAGTTGTACAGAGATGAGGCTTGAGACTGAGGAAAAGGTCTTCGACTATTTCAGGGCAAGCATATTCCTCGGAGAAAATGTATTCTCATATATATTCAAGGTGGTATCAGGAAATGAGACGGTATATCTGGACAGATACGGAGTATCGGACGATATAAGGTGGCAGTATGCCTTCAAGATCGTGCCGGGATTCCATACACCGGAATGGATCAAGGGCGCTGTGATGTATCAGATTCTGGTAGACAGATTCGCAAACGGGGATGAATCCAATGATACAAAGACCAATGAATATCATTATTGCGGAACATACGCACGTCATATAGACAACTGGAATCAGGTGCCGGATGTGAATCTTGATGTGGCAAATTTTTATGGCGGTGATCTGGAGGGTGTCAGACAGAAGATCTATTATTTAAAAGGTCTGGGCGTGGATGTAATATATTTTAATCCCCTTTTTGTCTCGCCATCCAATCATAAATATGATATTCAGGATTATGAGCATATCGATCCTCATTTCGCCAAAATAGTTAATGACGGCGGAGATGTATTGAAGGACGGAGATACTGACAACAAGCATGCCACCTGTTATAAGAAGAGAGTGACGGACAGAGAGAATCTGGAAGCATCCAATAAATTCTTCGCTGATTTTATTGAGGAAGCTCACGCAAGGGGTATGCGTGTGATAATGGACGGAGTCTTCAATCACTGCGGCTCGTTCAATAAATGGATGGACCGCGAGAGAATATATGAGGGTGAGCCCGGTTATTCAGATGGAGCTTATATCTCGGAGAAAAGTCCTTATCATAGTTATTTTCAGTTTAATAAAGACGGGAAATGGCCATATAACAATGCATATGACGGATGGTGGGGACATGACACTCTGCCAAAGCTGAATTACGAGGGCTCATGGGAGCTGACGGAGAAGATAATTGATATCGGCCGCATGTGGGTCAGTCCTCCTTATAATGCTGACGGATGGAGACTTGACGTAGCGGCTGATCTCGGTCACAGCGAGGACTTCAATCACAAATTCTGGAGACGGTTCAGAGAGGCTGTGAAGGAAGCAAATCCCGATGCCGTGATACTGGCGGAGCATTACGGGGATGCATCCTCCTGGCTGATGGGAGATCAGTGGGACACCATCATGAACTATGACGCTTTTATGGAGCCGGTTACTTTTTTCCTGACAGGTATGGAAAAGCATAGTGATGAATTTCATCCCGAAGCGCTTGGCGATGGGAACCGCTTTGAAATGACTATGCGCCATACAATGACGGAATTTTTGATTCCGTCACTATATTCAGCTATGAATCAGCTGTCCAATCATGATCATTCGAGGTTTCTTACAAGGACAAATCATAAGGCTGGCAGAGTGAGTACACTTGGTCCTGCGGCTGCCGGAGAAGGCATAAACAAGGCTGTCTTGAAAGAGGGAACTCTTATGCTTATGACGTGGCCGGGAGCTCCTACTGTTTATTACGGAGACGAGGCAGGTGTCGTAGGATTTACCGATCCGGATAACAGGAGAACTTACCCCTGGGGACATGCGGATTATGAACTTATTGATTTTCACAGAGATATGATAAGCGTCCATAAAATGTCGCCTGCTCTTAAGACCGGTGCTTTTGAATTCATAAAATGCGGCAGGGATCTGGTAAGCTATGGAAGATTTACTCCTGATCAGAAGATGGTTATAGCTGTAAACAGCGGAGATTATGATCTTTCTGCAGATCTTCCTGTCTGGAAAGCGGAAGTTCCGATGGAATGTCAGATGGTGCAGGTTATCATGACAAATGATAAGGGTTATTCAATTATGCCCACGAAATATGATGTTCATGACGGAAATCTTAATATCACGCTCAAACCCCACGAAGCAGTTGTTTTGAGAAAGAACATATGAAGTAATGACAGGTGTGATCCGGTGTAATAAATGACTAAAATTTCCCTGATAATGAGGGTCTTCGTTGCAAGGATTCATGGAAGCCATGAGATGCACAGATGGTGGCGAACATTGTGTTTTTCGTCGTGAGCGAGCACGCTAGCTGCGGCTCGGAAAC
>ONDV01000025.1 GCA_900316665.1 uncultured Lachnospiraceae bacterium | reverse complement strand
GCATTTCTGCTTGAACGATTGTCAACCGAGCCGCAGCTAGCGTGCTCGCTCACAACGAAAAACACAATGCTCGCCACCATCTGTGCATCTCATGGCTTCCATGAATCCTTGCAACGAAGATTCTCATTATTAATGTGGGAAGTTAATAATTGGAATCTTCGTTGAATGTGAAACCTTTAATAATAAAATTATCAGAATGAATGAGCCAGCTCCACGAGCTTTCTTATCTTAAAAGGATCCTTCACTCCATCCGTCTCTGCTCCCGATGATACATCAAAGACACAGGGCGAGAGCATCTTATAAGCGATTTCCAGATTGCCGGCATCCAATCCTCCAGCAAGTATGTAGTTTCTCCCAAAGTTATTTATTAAAGACCAGTTGAAAGCGGTACCGTTTCCTCTGCCCGCATCAAGAAGCACCATATCCGCAGGAGAATTCAAAGCTCTTTTCACATCCTCGGCCGTTTTTATAACATAAGCTTTCCATACTTCGATCCCATCAGCTTTAAGGCTCATGATATAGTCATCGTTCTCATTTCCATGGAGCTGGGCTATATCAGCGGAGCCGGATTTTATTATTTTCCTGACGGATTCAAGAGGTTCATCTACTGTGACTGCCACTGCCTTGATTCTGCTGTCAAGTCTCTTCTTTAAATCCGCTAATTTCTCCGGGCTTATGTTCCTTCTGCTTTTCTCATAATTTACTATAAATCCGGCAAAATCAGGCAGATACAAATTTACGGCATCGACATCAGCTTCACTCTTTAATCCGCATATCTTTATCAGGCTCATCCCTTTACCCCTTTTTCAGCTTTCGGAGAAGATCCGGTCTTCTGTCCGATCTCATCAGATATTCTCCTATAAGCACGGCATCAGCCCCTATGGATCGGATCTTTTCTATATCTTTTTCATCCTTTACTCCGGACTCAGCGACAAATATCTTATCCCCGGGAACCAGTTTTCGAAGCCTTCCGGCATTGTCAAAATTAACAGAGAAGTCCTTAAGATTCCTGTTGTTCACTCCAATAATATCAGCTCCGGCATCAAGCGCCTTTTCTATCTGAGCTTCCTCATGCGCCTCGGTAAGAGCAGACATTCCTAGACTTTTCACTATATCCAGATACTCTCTTAGCTCTTCCTTTTCCATTATCGACGCAATCAGAAGAACCGCTTGGGCTCCGAGCATTTTAGCGGTATAAATCATATAAGGATCTACCGTGAAATCTTTTCTTAAAACAGGAATCCTTACTTCATCCGCTATTTTCCTTAAATATTCATCCGATCCCAGAAAATATTCCGGTTCCGTGAGACATGATATAGCGTCCGCTCCGCCTTTTTCGTATTCACGCGCAATCTCCATATAAGGAAATTCCGAAGCGATAATGCCCTTAGATGGAGATGCCTTCTTTACTTCACAGATAAAAGAAAGCCCGGGCTTTAAAAGCGCCTTCTTAAAAAGATTTTCTCTCCCGTCAGCTTTGTCCTTATCTTCTTTTTTCTCGGCATATCTCCTCGCATCTTCGAAAGAAAGCCTTATTTTTTCTTTTCTCACTCTCTCTCTTGTGCTTTCGCATATTTTCTCCAGAATATCCATATCTAACCTCTGTTACTCATTAGAGACTTTTATTACATTTTCAAGTGTAGCCATTGCCTTGCCGGAATCTATAAGTTCTCCCGCCAGTTCTATGCCGGATTTAATGGAATCTGCCTTGCCTGCTACAAAAAGAGCCGCGCCTGAATTCATAAGAACGGCATTCCTTTTGGTTCCCTTTATTTTAGACGATAGAATGTCTCTTGTGATCTTTGCATTTTCTTCAGGACTGCCTCCAAGAAGCTCGTCCTTTGTACCCGAAGTCAGTCCGAAATCCTCAGGACATATCACGGATGATCTGTAATAACCGTCTTTAAGTTCGCATATGCTTGTCGGTCCGCATGGAGATATCTCATCAAGCTTTACCTGACCGTATGCGACAATAGCTCTCTTTACACCAAGTGTAGAAAGAACCTTTGCCAGAGGCTCTACCAGATATTCGTCATATACGCCAAGAAGGAACATTTCAGGCTTTGCCGGATTAGTAAGAGGTCCTAAAATATTAAAAACGGTTCTTATCCCAAGTTCTTTTCTGATGGGACCTACATATTTCATAGCGCTGTGATATTTCTGGGCGAAGAGAAAGGCAAATCCTGTTTTTTCAAGCATCTCAAAAGCTTTTTTCGGATCCTCATTGATATTCACGCCAAGAGCTTCCAGGCAGTCTGCAGTTCCGCACTGAGATGATGCCGCCCTGTTGCCATGCTTTGCGACCTTTACGCCTGAAGATGCTATAACCATAGCTGATGTAGTTGAAATATTGAAGGAGTGTGCCTTATCTCCGCCTGTTCCTACTATTTCAAGGACTTCCATTCCAGGATGCTCTACAGGAGTGGCAAGAGATCTCATTGCTTCAGCGCAGCCTGAAATCTCGTCAATGGTCTCAGCTCTCGTGGACTTTGTGGATAAAGCTGCCAGAAATGCCGCGTTTTGAGTAGGAGTAGTCTCTCCTTTCATAATCTCAAGCATTACCGTCTTTGCTTCATCGTAAGTCAGGTCTTCCTTTCTTACTATCTTGTCGATTGCTTCTCTGATCATTTTTTGTCTCCTTTCATTTTTTGAATAAAAAAAGTCCCTGACAGAATAATGCTATTCTGTCAAGGACGGATATACCGCGGTGCCACCTTGATTCCCGGTTAAAAAATCAGGCTCTCTGAAGAGATACAAACATATCTCCGACAAGTAACGCATGCCCTGCGTCGCATTATACTAAGAACTTATGTCTTTTCGATGCGCCCTCAGCGGTCCATTTGGTCTGTGGTCTTCATAAACGCTCTCAGCAAATGCGCTCTTCTCTGTAATGCTCCTGTCAGGCTTTGATCTCCGCTTCGACGGTTTCTATTAATTTAAAAGGCGACAACCAGATTCGAACTGGTGATACAGGTGTTGCAGACCTTTGCCTTACCACTTGGCTATGTCGCCGTACTCAAAAGATTATATTAAAGATATTCTTTTAAGTCAAGCATATAATATTTTAATTTTCGATTATTGACAAACGATTATAATTTATGTAAAATAATTTTTGTGTCAATTTTACAGAATGTTTAAGACGCGACTTGGAGAAGTACTCAAGTGGCCGAAGAGGTGCCCCTGCTAAGGGTATAGGTCGGGTCAACCGGCGCGAGGGTTCAAATCCCTCCTTCTCCGTATAATAGATGCCTATCAGGCATCTTTTTTTATTTTACCGCATACTTTTCAGGAGCTTCCCTGTAGAGATCGCCTCCATGACAATCTGCCACTACTATAACAGGAAAATCCGTGACATGGATCTTTCTCACTGCTTCCGCTCCAAGATCCTCATAAGCTATAACTTCAGAAGAATCGATGCATTTTGACAGAAGCGCTCCTTCTCCGCCGATGGCCGCGAAATATACCGCATTATTTCTCTCCACTGCATCAAGCACTTCTTTTTTTCTTTTTCCTTTTCCAACCATTGCTCTTAATCCTCTGTCGAGGAGACCCGGAGCATACTTATCCATCCTGCTTGCAGTCGTGGGACCTGCGGATCCTATGGGACGTCCTTCTCTTGCCGGGCTGGGGCCCATATAATAGACAGCCTGTCCCCTGATATCAAAAGGAAGAGGTTTACCGGACTCTATGCACTCCTGCATTCTCTTATGCGCCGCGTCCCTGGCAACATACATGGTACCTGTAAGATATACATAATCTCCAATTCTAAGATTTTCAGCATCTTCTTCTGTGATGGGAAGAGCCAGTTTCTTTTCCATATATTCACGCTCTCTTATATCGTTCTTCTTATATGACGGTTGACATGACAGCACATATTTACCGCAACAGGAAGTCCCGCTATATGTGTGGCATAAGTATTTATATTTACAGCCAGAGCTGTAACAGTGCCCCCGAGTCCGGCAGGACCTATACCCAGTTCATTTATTTTTGAAAGCATCTCATCTTCCAGATCGCAAATCCACTTTTCAGCCGGTCTTTCTCCCTCATCCCTGGTAAGAGCCTCTTTCGCCATCTCAGCGCACTTTTCAAAATCTCCGCCTATTCCCACTCCTACTACTACCGGAGGGCAGGCATTCGGTCCGGCTTCTTTTACTGTCTCAAGTATTGCAGACTTTATTCCTTCGATTCCGTCAGCCGGCTTAAGCATATAGATCTTACTCATATTTTCCGAGCCGAAGCCTTTTGGAGCTGCTGTGATTTCTATTTTGTCACCGGGAACTATTGATGTATGAATAATAGCCGGAGTATTATCTCCGGTATTTTTTCTTATAACGGGATCTCCTACTACGGATTTTCTGAGATAGCCCTCACTGTAGCCTCTTTTTACTCCGCAATTTACGGCATCTGAAAGAGACTTTCCATTAATATGTACATCCTGTCCAATTTTTATAAAGAAAACCGCCATGCCTGTATCCTGACATATAGGAATATTATCTTCTTTTGCTATGTCAAGATTTTTAATAAGGTCTGAAAGAATCTTTTTTCCAAGCGGAGATCTTTCTGTCTTTTCAGCTGTCTCTATTTTTTTTCTCATATCGGCTGAAAGTGCATAATTTGCCTCTATGCACATGTCACGCACTGCGTTTTCAATATCTTCGGAATCAACCTCACGTATCACAGCATGCACCTCCATCAGACAATAGATTTTCAGGTTTATTCTACCGGGTTCTCATTAGAATCTTCATCTGAATCTTTATCAGAACCTTCATCAGAATTTTCTTGACTGTCATTTTCTATGTCGCTCTCTATCTTGTCGTCTTTTCTTACTTTGGCAATAGATGCCACATCTACTCCATCGTCAAGATCTATGAGTTTTACTCCTGAAGTAATCCTGCCGGAAAGCGCAGTATCTTTTACGGCGATCCTGATTACCGTGCCTGCCGTAGTAATAAGCATCATCTCATCGTCAGATTCAACAGCCTTGACACCGACCAGATTGCCGGTCTTTTCCATGATCTTATAGCATCTTACTCCCTTGCCTCCGCGATGCTGTACGCTGAATTCTTCAGTCCTGGTGCATTTTCCAAGACCTTTCTTTGAAACAATCATAAGCATACTTCCCTGGGCTGAGAGCTGCATTGCTATAAGTTCATCTCCATCAGCAAGCGACATACCGATTACTCCCATTGAGTCTCTTCCTGTGGATCTGACGTCAGTCTCCAAAAATCTTATGCACTGCCCAAATCTGGTAAAGAGCATTATCTCATCATTTCCGGTTGTCTTCTTTACTCCGATGAGTTCATCATCATCTCTTAGTTTTATGGCAGTAAGACCGCTCTTTCTGATATTTGCGTATTCAGATAATTTTGTTCTCTTGACAATTCCCTTCTTTGTAGCCATTACAAGATATTTCGAATCATCTTTTTCCCTCATCGAAATCATAGCTGTGATTTTCTCATCTCCCATGAGCTGGAGCAGATTTACAATCGCGGTTCCCTTAGATGTTCTTGATGATTCAGGTATCTCATAAGCCTTCAGCCTGTAGACACGACCAAGATTGGTGAAAAACATCAGATAATGATGAGTAGTTGTCATAAGCATTTCGACTATGTAATCGTCATCCATGGTCTGCATGCCTTTTATTCCCTTGCCTCCGCGATGCTGTGCCTTGAATGTGTCTTCTGACATTCTCTTTATGTATCCAACATTTGTAAATGTAATGATGGTATTGGTATCAGGAATCATATCCTCAGCCGTGATCTCATCCTGATCTACTCCTATTACAGTTCTTCTGTCATCACCATACTTTTCAGATATCTCAAGTATTTCTTTTTTGATTACGCCAAGAAGGAGATTTTTATCCGCAAGGATAGCCTTTAAATTTTCTATCTCCTTTATGAGAGCTGCATATTCTTCCTCCAGTTTCTCTCTTTCCAGACCTGTAAGGGTTCGAAGTCTCATATCCACTATAGCCTGCGCCTGTCTGTCAGACAGGGAGAACCTCTTCATAAGTTCTTCCTTGGCAATAGCTACAGTCTCAGAGCCTCTTATTATCTTTATTACTTCATCTATATGATCAAGAGCAATAAGAAGACCCTTTATTATATGGGCGCGCTCTTCCTTTTTATTAAGATCATATTTTGTACGCCTTGTAATAACATCTTCCTGATGCTTTAAATAGCAGTAAAGCATCTCTTTAAGATTCAGAATCTTCGGCTGATTATCCACAAGAGCCAGCATTATCACTCCGAAAGTATCCTGAAGCTGAGTATGCTTGAAGAGTCTGTTCAGCATCACGTTAGGATTCACATCCCGTCTTAATTCGATTGCTATCCTCATTCCCTCACGAGATGATTCGTCTCTTAAATCTGTTATTCCATCAATCTTCTTATCCTTGACAAGGTCAGCTATATATTTTATCAGTCTGGCCTTATTGACCATGTATGGAAGCTCTGTCACTACTATTCTGTTCTTGCCGTTTGCCATCGGCTCTATATCTGTGACAGCTCTTACTTTTATTTTACCGCGTCCTGTCCTGTATGCTTCCTCTATTCCCTTCCTTCCGAGAATGACTCCACCTGTCGGGAAGTCAGGACCTTTTATTATTTCAAGCAGTTCTTCAATTGTAGTGTCTCTGTCTTCATTTATTCTGTTGTCAATAATTTTTACACAGGCAGCTATCACCTCTCTCAAATTATGGGGAGGTATATTTGTTGCCATTCCGACAGCTATTCCCTGGGCTCCGTTTACCAGAAGATTTGGATAACGTGCGGGAAGGACAGTAGGCTCTTTTTCCGTCTCATCGAAATTCGGCATGAAGTCTACCGTATCTTTATCAATGTCGCGAAGCATTGCCATTGAGATTTTGGAAAGTCTTGCTTCCGTGTATCGCATGGCAGCCGCGCCGTCTCCGTCCACAGAACCAAAATTGCCGTGCCCGTCTACAAGCGGGTATCTTGTAGACCAGCTCTGAGCCATATTGACAAGGGCGCCGTATATGGAACTGTCACCGTGAGGATGATATTTACCCATAGTATCGCCGACAATACGGGCGCATTTTCTATGCGGCTTGTCAGGTCCGTTGTTGAGTTCGATCATGGAATAGAGAACTCTCCTCTGCACCGGCTTCAATCCGTCGCGCGCATCCGGCAGAGCTCTTGACACTATTACGCTCATGGCATAATCAATATAAGAGCTCTCCATCGTCTTCTTCAGATCAACTTCTTTTATCTGATCAAATATCTTATCATCCATTTAAGGCTGTCCTTGTCTAAAATATACGCATTAAATGTCCAGATTCTGAACGTATCTTGCATTTTCTTCTATAAATTCACGTCTCGGCTCTACCTTGTCACCCATAAGAGTTGAGAATGTAATTTCGACCTCGGACGGATCATCATCATTCATATTCACTCTCTTTAAAATTCTCTTCTCAGGATCCATTGTAGTCTCCCAGAGCTGGTCTGCATCCATCTCGCCAAGACCTTTATATCTCTGCACCTTGTTGTTCTGGTCTCGTCCGATTTCAGTCATTATCTTATTCAGCTGATCATCGTTGTAGGCATACCAGACCTTTTTATTTTTCTCTACTTTGTAGAGAGGAGGCGTAGCCAGATAGACATGACCTTGTTTTATTAATTCAGGCATAAATCTATAAAGGAAAGTAAGCATAAGAGTAGCAATATGTGCGCCGTCGACATCAGCATCCGTCATGATTATTATCTTATCATAACGAAGTTTTGAAATATCAAAATCATTATGGATGCCTGTTCCAAATGCCGTGATCATTGCTCTTATTTCAGCATTGTCATATATCTTATCCTCACGGGCCTTCTCTACATTCAGAATTTTTCCTCTCAAAGGAAGAATTGCCTGAGTAGCTCTGGATCTGGCCTCTTTTGCAGAACCGCCTGCAGAATCTCCCTCTACTATGAATATTTCACAGTTTTTAGGATCCTTGTCACTGCAGTCTGCGAGCTTTCCGGGAAGTGAGTTGGAGTCAAGAGCAGACTTTCTTCTTGACACATCGCGGGCTTTTCTTGCTGCTTCTCTGGCTCTTCTGGAATCTACGGATTTCTCGCATATAATCTTTGCCGCGTCAGGATGTTCTTCAAGAAAACGATCAAGTCCTTCCGAGACTACGCTGTCCACAGCTCCTCTTGCTTCACTGTTTCCCAGCTTCTGTTTGGTCTGTCCCTCAAACTGAGGTTCCTCGATCTTAATTGAAACTATAGTCGTAAGACCTTCTCTAATGTCTTCTCCGGTAAGAGGCGATTCATTATTCTTTATAAAACCGTGATCCCTGGCATAATTATTAACTGTTCTGGTAAGGGCATTTCTAAATCCCGACAGATGGGTTCCGCCCTCAGGGGTAATAACATTATTGACAAATGAATAGCATGATTCGTCATAAGAATCATTATGCTGCATTGCCACCTCAACCATTATATTGTCTCGGACTCCTTCACAGTTTATTACCTCAGGATATAAAGCCTGTTTTGAACGGTTAATATATGTGACAAATTCCGAGATACCACCCTCATAATGGAATACATCTTCCTTTTCCATACCTTCTCTCTTATCACGTAGAGTGATACGGAGAGCTTTCGTAAGAAATGCTGTCTCTCTCAGCCTTGTCTTTAAAGTATTATAATCAAATACAGTAGTCTCAAATATTGTCTCATCAGGCTTAAATGTTACTTTTGTACCTGTCTCATTCTCATCGCAGTCTCCGATGACCTTCAGCGGGTACATGGTCTTGCCTTTTTCATATCTCTGTTTCCAGATTTTACCGTCTCTTTTTATTTCTACTTCAAGCCAGTCCGAAAGAGCATTTACGACAGACGCGCCTACTCCATGCAGTCCGCCTGAGACCTTGTATCCGCCGCCGCCGAATTTTCCTCCTGCATGAAGGATCGTAAATACCACTTCAACGGCAGGTATGCCGGCTTTTGTATTTATTCCGGTAGGAATACCTCTTCCGTCATCAGTTACGGTGATGGTATTGCCTTCGTTGATTTCCACAATGATATGTCTGCAGTATCCGGCAAGAGCTTCATCTACTGAATTATCAACTATCTCGTATACCAGATGGTGAAGTCCTCTTTCAGACGTGCTTCCGATATACATTCCGGGTCTTTTTCTGACTGCCTGGAGTCCTTCCAGAATCTGAATCTGGTCTGCGCCGTATTCCTGTTCCATTTTCTGCCTTTCTAACTATCAACGGATCTTACACTGCCATTTTCCACATAGAAAATTTTGTCAGCCTTTATCCTGTCATTTATAGATTCATCAAGACCTGTACAGGTAATGAGAGTCTGAGTTTTCTCAATATAAGACAAAAGATTTTTTTGTCTCTTCACATCCAGCTCTGAAAATACATCATCCAGAAGCAATACAGGATATTCACCTGTCTTTTCTTTCATAAGTTCTATCTCAGACAGTTTCAAGGACAAAGCACATGTACGCTGCTGACCTTGAGAACCAAACTTCCTCATATCAGTATTATTTACCATCACGCTTATGTCATCTCTATGCGGTCCCGTAGTAGTCTGCATTATCTCAAGATCTCTGTCTCTCGACATAAAAAGTATGTCTGCAAACTTTTCATCATAAGCGCTCGGTTCATATCTTATTTCGATTTCTTCAGATCCCATTGTCAATCCGTCATGGATCGACTTTACTATCAGAGACAGATCAGAGATAAATTGCCTTCTTCTCTTAATGATATTTATTCCTGATTTGACAAGAATTTCATCCCATACATCAAGAGTGGATATCAGGCTTCTGTTGTTTCTTATATCCTTCAAAAGCTTGTTTCTCTGATCAAGAGCTTTGTTATAATCCTTAAGATCATTCAGATATATTTTGTCGATCTGACACAGCTCCTGATCTATAAACCTTCTTCTTTCTGATGGTCCGTTTTTTATAATATTCAGATCATCAGGTGAAAATGACACCAGATTTATTATCCCGAAAAGATCGGATGCCCTCTTCACCGGCAGCTGATTAACCGCTATTCCCTTACTTTTTATTTTTCTAAGATGAATATCTATTCTGTTTCTCCGGTTTTTATTCTCGGCAAATGTTTTTATATGAGCTTCATCGCATCCGAATCTTATCATGTCTCTGTCTTTTGACAGCCGCTGTGAATGCGATGTGCCGGACATGTATACAGCCTCCAGAAGATTTGTTTTACCCTGGGCATTATTGCCATATAATATATTGGTACCACCGCCAAATTCCAGAGACAGTCTCTCGTAGTTTCGAAAATTCAGAAGATCAAGCGAGATGATCTTCATTGCCGTTCACCTTGTATTCGATATCATCAAAAATAAATACATCGCCTGGATAAAGTTTTCTGCCACGCCTGTTTTCCAAGCTGCCATTTACCGTGACTTTTCCTTCGGATATAATTTCCTTGGCTTCGGCTCCGGTAGATACGACTCCGCATTTTTTCAATGCCTGTCCCAGCTTTATATATTGTTCTCCTTCTCTAATATCTATCTCATTCATCAGAAATTCACCGGAAGTATCATATAAAGATATGTACCTGTATCATCTTTTATTGAGCAGGGGCTCTTTGAATTGATAAAGTACAGATTTACCGTATCATCATCTATAGCTCTTAACGCGTCTATAAAGAATTTTGGATTGAAGGCTATCTTCACATCCTCACCTTCTTTTTCTATCATAAGATTTTCATCCATTGATCCAAGCATAGACGAAATCATAAGTTCCATATTACCGTCAGTTATGTTCATAATAATCGGCTTTTTGTCGCCTTCCTTTACAAAAAGCGTGGAACGGTCTATGCAGTCAAGAAGGCTCTTCTTATCCACCTTCACCTTTGTGGCATATTCATCTACGATCATATGCTCTACACCGAAAAAATTACCCGGAAGAAGAGTCGCCACAACAGTTGTCTTATCAAAATCAAATGAGATGTACTGAGTCATCTCATTTTTCTTTTCTTCAGGCACATCGGTAATATAGATTTTTACTTTCTCATCTGTCTTGTCACTGATGATCTTCGATATTTCTTTCAGAGTCTTTCCTGATATGACCACATCATTTTCAGGTGCAGGGTCTGCCAGCCTCAACTTTCTTATTGATATTCTGTGACCGTCAAGAGAAACTACAGTCAGAAGATCATCTTCAGTCTTGAACTGCTCGCCTGTCATTATCTTTCTCTCTTCATTGTCAGAGATTGAGAATATGGTCTGTCTTATTATTTTTCCAAGCGACATCTGGCTGATCTCTATAGGATTTTTCTTAGGAACTATTGGAAGAGGAGTAAATTCTTCACCTGACTGTCCGTTCATCTGAAGCTTTATATTATCGCAGGTGATGGTAGTTCCGTATCTCTCATCTGTCTCTATTGTTACATCGCTGTCTTTCAGTTTATTGACAACCGATTCAAAGAAACGCGCATTTAATGCAATTATTCCTCTTTCTTCAATAGTGCCGTCAATTACTGTCTCTATTCCAAATTGTGTATCCGTTGCTATGAGCTTTATCTCTTTTTCAGAAGCATCAATCTTTATACATTCAAGTATAGGAATTGTTGTTCTTACGGGAACAGCTTTAGATACAGTGCTTACACCCTTTTGAAGCTCAGATTTGGAAACTACGATCTTCATCTTTTGTTTTCTTTCTCCTTTCGGCGAACTTTTTTATCTTCTTTATTGTTATGGATTACGAGTGTCTTTGCCGCTTCTATGATTCTATCTCTGCGGCTCATTTTTCACTGTAATCTATTTATATATTCAGTCTTAGTCTTATTATAGGCTGTTTATTTGTGTAAAACCTGCTCTGTCTGTTGATTTAAGCCGGTTTTTCATATTTATAAAGGTCTTGATAAATTGCTTATTCCTTGTGATTAAATGAGCAGGATTGTTTACAGACAGCAAATCCGGCTTTTTTATTCTTTAAAAAATTCTTCATTTCTCAACTTATTATCAACATGTTTATTTTTTTTATAAACTTATCAGATGATATGAGTATCAGAATTTTTTGATACTTATTCCATCAGCTGATAATCAATTATCAATCGTAATCACTAAATCAATTAGGATTGATCTTTTTTTCAATGGTTTCAATTTGTGATTTCAGCTCCGGATTCTTTTCCGCCTCTTCTGAAATCTTATTAGCTCCATGTATTATTGTAGAATGATCGCGTCCTCCAAGAAGCTTTCCTATTGCTTCAAGAGGAGAATCAGTCATTTTCTTGCAAAGATACATGGCTATCTGTCTTGGCTTTGCAATTACATTGGATCTGTTTTTAGATACCATCTGATCTATGGAAATCTGGTAATGTTCAGCAACTACTTCTATTATGCTCTGAGGAGTAATCTCTTTTGGTTTCTCCGGAGAGATGATATTTTGCAGTTCATTTACAGCTACATCCATTGTGATTTCTTTCTGTTCCAGTCTTGACAGGGCAGACAGCTTATTTAGAGCACCCTCTATTTCTCTGATGTTCGACTTGATATTTTCACCTATATACTGAAGAATATCGTCAGAAAGATTTATATGTTCCGTCTCTACCTTATTTCGGATAATAGCCATTCTTGTCTCATAGTCCGGATAACCTATATCTGCCATAAGACCCCATTCAAAACGGGATCTGATTCTTTCCTCAAGAGTCTTCATTTCTTTTGGAGGACGATCGGAAGTCAGTATTATCTGCTTGCCTGCCGCATGAAGAGTGTTGAAAGTATGGAAAAATTCTTCCTGTGTAGACTCTTTGCCGATAATAAATTGAATATCATCAATCATCAGCACATCTACGGCCCTGTATTTATTTCTGAATGTTGACATAGCATTCGTATTGTTTGAAGAACGGAGAGATTCGATCATCTCGTTTACAAATTCTTCAGATGTGACATAAAGTACCTTTTTAGTCTGGTCTTCTCTCAATATAAAATTGCCTATGGCATGCATGAGATGAGTCTTGCCGAGACCGGGACCACCGTAGATATAGAGGGGATTGTATACTTCACCCGGAGTCTCTGCCACTGCAAGTGCAGCATTTTGAGCAAATCTGTTGTTGTTGCCTACTACGAATGTATCAAATGTATATTTAGGATTAAGATGAGAGTTCATAAGTTCCGGATCATACGAAACTTCTTCCTCAGTAATATCTTTCTGCTGGATAAGCTTGATTTGAAATTCCTTACCGGTTTTCTCCGCTATAGTCACCTTTATTGGAGTTTCATATCTTTTCTTGATATAATTAATGCCGAACTGATCCGATTCATTTTTCAGAAGTATATAGATAGTATCATTTTCTACCTTATATATAGTAAGCGGCTCTAACCATGTTCGAAAAGAGACGTCTGTAATACTATATTCTTTTTTGACATCCTGCAGAATATCCTGCCACATGTCCCTGATCTTCTCTTCCATTATATCTCCATTATAATAGGAAATAATTTGTTAAATCCTGAAACCTGTTGTAATTTATCCTTTATATAATACATTATCATGCCTTAATAATCAACTATCACGCTTTTTATGGCGTTGAATTAAGCACATTGAGAATTTTTCTATTATGAACATATAAAACCTATATATAAGGCAAATTTGATACTTATCATCTAGTTATATTTTGATATCAACCTTTTATACACAAAAAATGTTGATAACTTCTTTTTATTGCTGATTTTGTGGTCGGTTGTTAGTTATTGTGGATAACTATTTTATTGACTTTGCAGTTTTCTCTGATATAATCATGTGTGATGTTCTTGTTTTTTTGAATATATTATAAGGAGGTGTTTCTCTCATGAAGATGACATATCAGCCGAAGAAGCGTCAGAGATCCAGAGTTCATGGTTTTCGGTCAAGAATGAAGACAGCCGGCGGACGTAAGGTTCTGGCAGCTCGCAGACTTAAGGGAAGAAAGAGTTTAACAGTTTGATAATTCAAGCTTAGGCCACATGTTACTGTGGTCTTTTCTTCTATTTTATCATGTTTAGTGACAAAAGGTTTTTATTATGAGATTTAGTGAATCACTCAAGAAAAATGCGGATTTTAAGCATCTTTATAAATACGGTGATTCAAGGGCTGATTCCATACTGGTGCTTTATTCACTTCCAAATGGCAGTGACATAAACAGAGTTGGCATTTCTGTAAGCAAAAAGGTAGGAAACAGCGTTGTCAGACATCATTTGACGAGACTGATAAGGGAAGTCTACAGACTGAATGAAGACAGGTTGAAAAGTGGTTTTGATCTGGCAGTCGTGGTTAGAGTCAGGGGAAAAAATGCCAGTTTTTCTACTATAGAAAAGCATCTTCTCACTCTTCTCTCACTTCAGGGCATTGTCCGTACGGAGGAATGATATGATATCAAGGTTTTTGATCTTTCTGATCAGATTATACCAGAAATATATATCACCATTAAAGACTACAAAGTGTCCTTATTATCCTACATGTTCCAACTACGGGCTAGAGGCAATTAAAAAATACGGCGCATTCAAAGGCGGTCTGCTTGCATTCTGGCGTATACTCCGGTGCAATCCTTTTTCTAAAGGCGGATACGACCCTGTGCCTTAATTTTTGGAGGATATATTACTTGAAATTTTTATTAGTAAGTAATTCAAAGAATTACGGAAAAATCTTGTGGCCTGTTGTAATAGGACTCGGCTGGCTCTTAAATCAGGTATTCATTTTTGAGACTAAGATACTTCATTTTCCTGAGACAGGTTCCGTTGCCCTGGCTATTACGATCCTCACTTTTGTTATCTATATGGCTCTGTTTCCTCTTACCTGGAAACAGCAGAAGTTCTCGATTCTTTCAAAGAAGATGAATCCTGAAATTCAGAAGATTCAAAAGAAATATCAGGGTAAAAGAGATCAGGCTTCCATGGCTGCCATGCAGGAAGAGACTCAGGCAGTCTATGATAAGTATGGAATCTCTCCTATGGGCAGCTGTGTTCAGCTCCTTATTCAGTTTCCTATTCTTATTTCTTTATACAGGGTCTTTTATAATATTAAGGATTTTATTAATGCGACAGATAATGCCTATATGCTTTTTGGTCTCAGCATTTCAAAGACGCCGGTAGACTATATTAAGGCTAATTTTCATTCGAATTTTGGCATTGTTATTCTCGCGCTTCTTTTCCCTGTTTTGTCTTATGTCTCAAATGTTATTCAGATGAAGGCATCACAGGCTTCAATGGATGAGAATGATCCTACCATGAAGCAGATGAAGATTATGAATATAACCATGCCTTTAATGTCTCTATTCTTTGCTTTTACGGTTCCTCTTGGTCTGACTGTTTACTGGATAATCGGAGCTGTTGTGAGAACTGTTCAGCAGGTCTTACTTAATAAACACTTTGAGAAAATCGATCTTAATGAGATTATTGAGAAAAATAAGGAAAAGGCTGCATTAAAGGCTGAGAAGCGTGGTATCAAGAGAGCAGCTATTTATAATGCGGCAAATATTTCTACCAGAAATACTCTTTCTTCCCATGCTTCCACTGATGCAAAGATAAAAGAAGAAGAACTTGAAAAGGCTTTTCAGCTAAGGAAGACAGCGAAAAAGGGTTCGCTTGCTTCTATGGCAAATATGGTAGATGAATACAATAACCGTAATAATAAATAAACAGGGGGCTCTATATGGATTTTCAGACTTTTACAGGTGATACTATTGATCAGGCTATAACAAAGGCAACTGTAACGCTTGGTGTTACAAGCGATAAGATTGAATATAAGGTAGTTGAAAAGGGAAGCAGTGGTTTTTTGGGATTAGGTTCTAAGGATGCTGTGATCTCTGCTCGAATAAAAGATGATGAAGCAGAAGAGAAAGCCGATTTTTCTGATTCTTCTAATGTTTCTCTTGAAGACTCTGATTTTGAGAAAGATTATTCTGACGATGTAATAAAGAAAGCTAAAAATATTGCAGATAAGTTTTTACTTGATGTAACCCGTGAGATGGGGCTTGATGTGACTCTTAAGTCTGATTATGATGCTGAGTCTCATTCTCTTATGTATGATCTGAGTGGTCCTGAAATGGGAATTATTATCGGTAAGCGCGGTTCTACTCTTGATTCTCTTCAATATCTTTGTAATCTTTCTGTCAGCCGTAAGACTCATACCAGTATCAGAATCAAGCTGGATACTGAGAACTACAGGGAGCGTCGTAAGGAAACGCTTGAAAATCTGGCACATAATGTGGCATCTAAGGTTCGCAGAACCAGAAAGAGCGTCACTCTTGAGAGAATGAATCCTTATGAGAGAAGAATTATTCATTCTGCTCTTTCAGATAATCCTTATGTTACTACTCACAGTGAGGGTGAGGAACCTTACCGTCATATAGTTGTTACCTTAAAGTAATTATTTGTGGGTGGATTTGCCACTCACATTGTATTTAATTTTTATGTGCTTCTCATGAAGCACTTTTTTCTTATTATCAAGATGAATAACGATACTATAGCTGCCGTGTCCACAGGTCTTCAGCCTGCCGGAGTAGCAATAATAAGGGTGAGCGGCAAAGATTCCGTTCGCCTGGTCAATTCAATATTTAAGGGTGATGACCTGACAAAAGCCCTTACTCACACAGTTCATTACGGTTTTATTATCTCCGGAGATGATGTGATTGATGAAGTCCTGGTGTCTGTCTTTCTTTCTCCTCGTTCTTATACTGGTGAAGATGTCTGTGAAATAGGATGTCATGGAGGAGTAGATGTAGTAGAGGAGGTTCTCCATACTCTTTTTTCCGCAGGAGTAAGATCTGCTGATCCAGGTGAATTTACAAAGAGAGCTTTTCTAAATGGAAGAATAGACTTAACACAGGCAGAATCAGTTATGGAGCTTATCAAGTCTCAGGATTCATTTTCAAGAAAAGCTGCTGTTCACTCTCTTATGGGAAATGTTTCTTCAAAAATAAACATTTTTCGAGATGAGATCCTCGATATGGCATCCTTTATTGAAGCTGCATTAGACGATCCTGAGCATTATGATCTTTCGGATTACAGAATAAAATTAAGAAAGAAAATCATCAGTCTGTCTTCTGATCTTCATGAAATGATTTTACATTTCGACGAAGGCAGCCTTTTGAAAAACGGGATCCGAACCGTTATAGCCGGGCGTCCTAATGTTGGTAAGTCATCCCTTTTAAATCTTCTTTTACATAGAGAACGCGCTATTGTTACTTCTGTCCCCGGTACTACCCGGGATACGATCGAAGAGACTTGTAATCTCGGTGGAATCAGACTCCTTCTTTCCGATACAGCCGGAATCAGAGAGACTGATGATATTGTAGAGCATATTGGTGTGGATCGTTCCGTTGACGCGATAAAGAATTCTGATCTTTGTCTTTTTCTCATTGATGGAACCAAACCAATTGAAGAATCTGATACCCTTATTTATAATTTGATTCCTGATAACGTAATAAGAATCATTCTCATTAATAAATCAGATCTACTTAACAGGAATGATTCTCATTTTATGAATATTGTTTCTGAAAAATTTAATGGCTGTGATAATGTAATACTTTTTTCAGCTAAATCAGGTGACGGTCTCCATCAGCTGACAGATTCCATTAGAAATCTATTTTTCGAAAATAAACTTCCTAATCCTGATGAGGTATATCTTGTAAATGAGAGAGAAAAACAGGATCTTGATTCAGCACTAAAGTCTCTTTCTCTTGTGGTTCGCTCGATCGATGAAGGAATGACTGAGGACTTTTTTACATCCGATCTTATGGATGCTTATAATTCTCTGGGAAACATAATAGGTGCGAACGCAGGTGATGATCTTATTGATCGTATTTTTTCTAAATTCTGTATGGGCAAATAATTATGGAATATGTACATGAATATTATGATGTGGTTGTTATTGGCGCCGGTCATGCCGGTGTTGAAGCGGGTCTTGCAGCTGCAAGGCTCGGCATGAAGACAATTGTTTTTACTGTCTCTATGGACAGTGTGGCTTTGATGCCGTGTAATCCTAATATAGGAGGTAGTTCTAAAGGACATCTTGTAAGAGAAATCGATGCTCTTGGCGGACAGATGGGAATCAATATTGATAAGACTTTCATTCAGTCCAAAATGCTTAATGTGTCAAAGGGACCTGCTGTTCATTCCCTTCGTGCCCAGGCTGATAAATTTATGTATTCCATAGAGATGAGAAAGACTTTGCAGGAGACTGAAAATCTTACTCTTCGTCAGTCTGAAATTGCTGAAATTATTGTTGAACATGATCATATTACGGGAGTACGTACTATTTCCGGAGCTTTTTATTCCTGTAAGGCCGTTATTATTTGTACCGGTGTTTATCTCAAGGCCCGTTGTCTATATGGTAATGTTATTGAGCATACCGGTCCGAACGGGCTTAAGGCAGCAAATACATTATCTCAGTCATTTTTAGATAATGGTATAAAGCTGAGAAGATTTAAGACTGGCACTCCTGCCAGGCTTGATGGCAAGACTATTGATTATTCCAGGATGGAACCCCAGTATGGTGATGTTCCTGTCGTACCATTTTCTTTTACGACTGATCCTTCATCTGTTCAGAAAGAACAGGTAAAGTGTTATCTTACATATACTAATAAGAAGACACATGATATTATCAGGGCACATCTTGATGAGAGTCCTATTTATGGCGGTATTATAGAAGGTATAGGACCCAGATACTGTCCTTCCATTGAAGATAAGGTTGTTAAATTTGCAGATAAGGACAGACATCAGGTTTTTATCGAGCCTGAAGGTCTTGTTACTCATGAGATGTATGTGGATGGAATGTCCTCGTCTATGCCTGAATATGTTCAGTATGAGATGTATCATTCTGTAGCAGGACTTGAGCATGCATCTATTGTAAGAAATGCTTATGCGATTGAGTATGATTGTCTATCTCCCGGACAGCTTCTGCCAACTCTCGAATTGAAGAATATTCAAGGACTTTTTTCAGCCGGACAATTCAATGGTTCCAGCGGATACGAGGAAGCTGCTGCTCAGGGTATTATTGCCGGTATAAATGCCTCTATGGAGATCATGGGAAAAGACCCTCTCGTCTTAAGACGTGATCAGGCTTACATAGGTGTCCTTATTGATGATCTTGTAAATAAAGAATCATTTGAACCATACCGGATGATGACCAGCCGTGCTGAATATCGCCTTTTATTAAGACAGGATAATGCTGATCTTCGTCTCACTCCGATTGGTCATGAAATCGGTCTTATTGATGATAAGAGATATGAGTATGTAAGACTTAAGCAGAAGCTGATTAATGATGAGATAAAAAGAGTTTCATCTGTTTACTTCAATCCTGACAGTCGCGTTCAGAATTTTCTTAATACACATGGGTCTACTGAATTAAAAAAGAGTATGTCTTTTACTGATCTTGTCAGACGTCCGGAACTTACTTATGATATGGTCAGGTCGCTTGACGAAAATGTTCCTTCTCTTTCTGATGATGTGAGAGAACAAGTTAATATTCAGCTTAAATATCAGGGATATATTGAACGTGAAATGAAACAGGTTTCTGATTTTAGAAAGCTTGAAGCTAAGAAGATTCCAAATGAGATCGACTACGATCTGGTTCCTTCTCTCCGTATTGAGGCAAGACAGAAGCTTAACAATATCAGACCACTTACAGTCGGTCAGGCATCAAGAATTTCCGGAGTAAGTCCATCTGATATTTCTGTCCTTCTAATATATCTTAAGTCCGGTAAATTAAACGACAACAGGTGAAAAATTATGAATGACTTTTCAGAATCTTTAATTACCATATTTAATGAAGCAGGTATTGGTCTTTCTGATGATAAGATAGAACTATTTAATCGTTACTTTAATCTTGTAATTGAGGCTAATAAATACATCAATCTTACTTCCATAACGGAACCATTTGATTTTGCTTTAAAGCATATTCTGGATTCTGTTATAATTTTAAAATTTATTGATTTTGAAAAGTCGTCACTTCTTGTAGATCTTGGCAGCGGCGCCGGATTTCCAGGTATACCCCTTAAAATTATGAGACCGGATCTTAATATGATTCTTATTGATTCTCTAAATAAAAGAGTTGATTTTCTTAATTCTACGATTTCAGAACTTAATCTTTCTTCTATTGAAGCACTTCACCTTCGTGCGGAAGAAGCAGGTCAGGATATTACTTTAAGGGAAAAGGCTGATTATTGTCTTTCCAGAGCGGTGGCTTCACTTTCTGTTTTGTCTGAGTATTGTCTTCCACTTGTTAAATTAAACGGCTTATTTATTTCGTATAAGGGCAGGCTTTCAAAAGAAGAACTTGATAAATCCGCTCATGCTTTAAATTTATTGGGTGGCAGCTTATCAAAATCTATTCGCTATTCACTTCCTAAGTCCGGCGATGAAAGATGCCTTCAGGTAATAAGCAAAATATCACATACTCCAAAAAAATATCCTCGTAAGGCAGGAATTCCTTCGAAGAAACCTTTGTGAATCACTTCGCTTTATTTCATAAATATTCTTCGACTTAATTTCTTGATACTACCATAATAATAAATGAGTGTCTAATTGTATTCTTGACACACTTATCATTAATATTATATTTTCTTATTAAAATTTTCCACATTTAATGTAACATCACGAAGTGATGTTACACAAGTGCAAGCGCAAGCAAACGAAGTTTGCACTTTAAATGCGCTTGCATCAATTAACATGGATCATCTTCGGCTCTCTGACAAAAGCGCGCAGAAATGCTTGAATTAAATTATTGCAGTTGCAATATATTACAAGGAAGCATTTCTGCTTGAACGATTGTCAACCGAGCCACAGCTAGCGTGCTCGCTCACAACGAAAAACACAATGCTCGCCACCATCTGTGCATCTCATGGCTTCCATGAATCCTTGCAACGCAGATTCTCATTATTAATGTGGAAAGTTTTAGTTTCTTAATTTAATTTTTTCTTATACTACACTAATTATTTTTTTATAAGATTTGCCTTTATATGTTTCACGTGAGACATTTTTATTAATTTTCTGCTTGATAACTAGATATTGTATCTATAATCAATTTAAAAAGTATATATAAATTTTATAAAATAAACGTAATGATGTTTCACGTGAAACATTTTTATTAATTTTCAGTTAGACAACTAGCTTTTGTATCTAATATCATTTTAAAAAGTATATATAGGGTTTATAAAATAAAAGTTATAATGTTTCACGTGAAACATTATATGATGTTACAGAAATAAAAGTTCATCTTGCACTTTGTTATACTACTAATATTAAGGTATGACTATAGACCTGGTCAGGATAAAAGAACGTCAGGAAGTATTTAACTTAAAGAGAGTAAAAAGCGTCAAAAATTCATTATCTCGTATGAAAATTTCAATGAAACATCAGTTAATTTTATAAGAGTTTTTTTGAGAATGAGAACAAATGAAGTAATTCTAATGTTATAATAGACGTGAATGAAAAAGAGAAAGGATAAAAAATGGGAAGAACAATAGCAATAGCTAATCAGAAAGGCGGAGTAGGCAAGACAACTACAGCCATAAATCTAGCTGCATGTTTGGCTGAAGCCGGCAAGAAAATTCTCGTGATTGACATGGATCCCCAGGGTAATTGTACGAGTGGACTTGGCTTAAACAAAAACGAGATAGAAGATACGGTCTATGAACTGATACTTGGGGAATGTTCTATAAACGAGAGTATAAAAAGTGTCAAGAATATTGATAATCTGAAGGTCATTCCTTCAAATGTAAATCTGGCCGGTGCGGAAATAGAACTTCTGGATATAGAAGACGGCAGAGAATATATTCTGAAAAATGACGTCGACTATGTCAAAGACGATTATGATTTTATTATTATTGATTGTCCTCCCTCATTAAATCTGCTGACAGTAAACGCCCTGACAACAGCAGATACAGTACTTGTTCCGATTCAATGTGAATATTATGCACTGGAAGGAATTAGCCAGTTAATCCGGACAATTGAACTTGTAAGAGACAGACTTAATGAATCTCTTGTAATTGAGGGCGTAGTATTTACAATGTATGACGCCAGAACAAATCTATCGAGTGATGTTGTAAATAATGTACGTGAGAATCTACATACAAAGATTTATAATACTATTATTCCACGAAATGTGAGACTTGCAGAAGCACCGTCGCATGGACTACCAATAAATCTATATGAGAGCAGGTCGGCAGGAGCAGAAAGTTACAGAAATCTTGCTAAGGAAATAATGGAAAGGAAAGATCTCTGATGGCAGTAAAGAAACACTCAAGAGGATTGGGAGCAGGATTGAATGAGTTGATTCCTCCTAAGAATGATATATTAAGCCAGTCGAAACAGGATTCAGAAAATCCGATAGAACTTCCTGTAAATAAAGTTGAGCCTGACAGAGATCAGCCACGGAAGAATTTTAATGAAGACTCGCTGCTGGAATTGTCAGAGTCCATTAAAAAACATGGTGTATTCCAGCCACTTCTTGTTCAGAAAAAAGATGATTATTATAAGATAATTGCCGGAGAGAGAAGATGGAGAGCTGCAAAGCTTGCAGGACTTAAGACTGTCCCTGTAATAATAAAAGATCTTTCTGAGCAGGAAATTGCGGAAATTCAGTTGATAGAAAATATACAGAGAGAGGATCTAAATCCAATCGAAGTAGCAGAGGGATACCGTCAGCTGATAGATAAGTTTCACATGACACAGGATGAGCTGGCAGAAAAGGTATCTAAGAGCAGGACTGCAATAACTAATTCATTAAGATTATTAAAACTTGATGAACGCGTACGTCAGATGGTAATCGAAGATATGATTACAACAGGGCATGCCAGAGCACTGCTGGCTATAGATGATAAGAATAAACAATATGAGTTTGCTCAGATGGTCTTTGATAAAAAAATGACTGTCAGAGAAGTAGAGAAAGAAATAAGAAACATCTCAAAGGAAAAGAAAGAAAAGAAAAAGAAAATTGACAGGCAAAGCGAGATTATTTATAAAGATCTCGAAAACAAGATTAGAAACAATCTGGGTACGAAAGTAAATATCATGCCAAAAGATACGGAAAAAGGCAAAATAGAGATAGAATATTATTCGTCTGATGAACTTAACAGGATCGTCGAACTGTTGAAAAACAGCAAGTAATAAACAAATGTTTGGAGAACAAAATGATAGAGAAAAATTTAGCATGGTTACCTACAGACTTATGTTTACTTATTACAGCAGGACTTGTAATAATTCTTTTGATAGTTACAATTATCCAGATTGTGAAATGCTCAAATCTAAAGAAACGGCTTGATACATTCATGGAAGGAAAAGATGCTAAAAGTCTGGAGAATACCCTTATCAAGCGGCTTGACGAGATTGATGAGCTGAATGAAAAGAATAAAAATAATGAGAAAGATATTAAGTCAATTAACGAAAGAATGAAGTCTGCATTCCAGAAATACGCATTGTTGAAATATGATGCTTTTGAGGAATCAGGCGGACGGATGTCGACGGTACTTGTAATGCTTGATGAAAAGAATAATGGTTATATTCTGAACGTAGTACATGGCAGAGAAGGAAGTTATACATATACCAAAGAGATAATTGATGGAAATGCTATTGTACAGCTTGGCAAAGAGGAAGAACAGGCACTGGATGAAGCAATAAATAAAAATGCCGGAAAGGACTGAACGAGAGCTGTTGAGGTGTGTTTTCTAAAACTTCTTTGACAATGAGCATTAAGTACTATATAATATCGTAGTCAGACAGCAGGAGAAAGATGTGCATTCGTATCTTAAGAGTATTGGATTTAATAATATTACAAGACATGATCTTGAGATAATACTCAAGGATATAGAAGTACATCCTGATATCCAGGGTGTGACAGATCTGGACAGGAAAAATGATGACAGGATAGTTGAATTCCGAAAGAATTACTCCCATGACATGGGTATCGCTGTTATAGGAAGCCTGCAATCAGACGGATTCCGGTTAGAATATTATTATCCATATTTTTGTGGCAGTTCAGATTCGAGTCATGAGGATGTGGAAATAGTCAGAATGTCTGACAGGGAAATGTTTCAGGGAATCCTTGATGACGATAATGTGGGCATTGATCTGGTATTTCATCTGATAGATGAGATAAGTATCATACATGCTGATTATGAGACCGGAGAAGAGGTTAATCACGGAAAAGTCAGATTATCCGGAATGTGTGATACAGCAACCGTGCTGTTTCCTTTGGATGATGAGATAAAACCTGATGATACATATCTTGCTTCTGATCTTGCTGATATGATGAAACGGGCACTTGGTGGTGATGTTGCAGCTGTAACCGAGCTGTCTATGGATGATCTTCGTGTTTATGAAGAACTCAGCAATCGTTTGAAAAGCGAAGATGTGCTGACTATCCTGTCATCATATATCATGCCTCTTGGCATAGAGAGTGACAAATATACTGTTCTTGGAGAAATCAAATCAAAGAAACAGTATATGAATAGTGTTACCCATCAGATAATATGGGTGATAGGACTGGTAGTTAATGGCATAAACATAGATGTATGCGTTAACCGGGAAAATATGATAGGAGAGCCTGCTGTTGGCATGAGACTGAAATGTAATCTCTGGCTACAGGGCAGGATTGCCTGATAAATTATGTCTCTGTAGCTCAGCTGGATAGAGCGTCCGCCTCCTAAGCGGAAGGTCGTGTGTTCGAATCACATCAGGGACGTTACCCGAAAAGGCGTGGAAGA